>WGBB01000232.1 GCA_015494505.1 Nitratiruptor sp.
ACAGCCCGAAGCGATCGGCGATATGGCGAATCATCACTGCCGGTTTTTTGCGCGCCACTTCCACCGCCGGATGGCCGCTGATGGCTTCAAACTCGAAGGCGTAGATATCTTGCGCATCGAGCTGGTATTTCATAAGGGCGATGATGGCGCGCACGTGGGGCTGATGGATGAGGAGTTTGGAAGCGGAGGTGGAGGCTTTGTAGCCAAGGCTTTGTAGATGGTCGGCCACTTTGATGATGTCGTTGTTTGTAGGCACGAGGATGGCGATGTCGTGCGGCTCCACGCCTGCTGTGCGTAGCATTGCAAGCTTTTGTGTAAGTGTTTCCAAAAGCTCCTCGCTCTCACACACCTCCACATAGCCGCCATCCTTTTTGGCCTCTTGGGGCTTTTCGAGACGGTGGGCGAAGACTTGGTTCACATACTCCACGATATTTTTTCGTGAACGGTAGTTCACAAAAAGCGGCACCTGCTCCATCGAAAAGCGCTCTATCACATAGTCAAAAAGCGCCGCGTTACCGCCGCGAAAACCGTAAATCGCCTGCTTTTTGTCACCTACCAAAAAGAAGCTGCGCTCCTCTTGTTGGCCAATGCCGCTAGCCATCTCCTCTACCAGAGGCTCGATGATTTTCCAATCCTCTGCGGAGGTATCCTGAAACTCGTCAAAAAGGATATGGGCTATCTGCGAATCGAGGCGAAAGCGCAAGAAGTCGCTTTCGATGTGCTCTTGGATAAGGGAAAATCCCAAATGCTTGATGTCTGTAAAATCGAGTGCCTCGCGCTTTTTGATGAGCTCTTTGCGAAAGCGGGCATAAAGAGAAAAAAAGTAAAAGAGTTTAGATAGGAATGTAGCCTCTTTGCAGCGAAAATACTCGGCTATGGCACGGCGTAGCTCGGTAAACTCCGCTTGGATTTGCTCAGCCTCTTTGACACCCTTGATATTAAACTCCTCACGGCTTAGCCAAGCAGGAATCGTGCCGCTTTTTGTATAGAGCACCTCTTCAAGTGTGCTTTTGTTGCAAAATTCTTCTCGTTTTTTCTCGGTGCCGTACTTTTCGATGTGTGCGGCTATCTTTTTGTAGGCCTCCATCACCGCTTCAGCACCGTCACAAGGTGTGAAATCGAGTGGCGGGAGTTCTTTTTGCTTGGCATACAAAAGCGCGAAAAATTCGCGTAAGTTCGCTCTGCCGTACCATTTGGCAAAGGCCAAAAAGGAGCGAAACTCCTCGTCGCTCATAGTTTCGATAAAGGCTTCGTAACTCTCTATCTCTTCGATGGCAAAATCGCTCGGCATCGCGATGTAGCCGGCGAATTTGCGCACGATAGACTGCACGAAAGAATCGATAGTACGGATGTTGAGGCGAGCGTTTTGGAAGTTTTGGCGCACCTGAGGTAGTCTTTGGCGAATGGTATCGGCATCGAGATGCGTCAGCTCAGACAAAAGCTCAATCTTCTCCTCATCCAAATTATCCAAAAACATATGAACGCGCGTTCGCATCTCGTTGGCGGCTTTGTTGGTAAAAGTAATAGCCAAGATATCCTGAGGCGAAGCGCCGCCAAAGAGCTTGGCAAGATAGCGCAGCGTGAGATTGTAGGTCTTTCCCGTCCCGGCACTTGCCAGCATCGCCACGAAGCGGCTCATTCCAATCCTTTACAGCCAAATCTATAGGGGCAGTAGCGGCAGTACTGCAGATCCTCACACTTCTCGGTACGCTTGGGAAGCTGAGCCAAAATTTCGCGCAGCTCCTCTTTGGCGTTTGCTGCTTTTACTTCTTTGCTCTCCTGACGATAGAGATCGTAGATGAACACGTGATCAGCATTCCAGATGTAACTATAAAAGAGCCCCTGGAGCCGCTCGCGGGAAATCCCCTCCAAATCGAGCGTCCCTTTACCGGTTTTGAAATCTATAAGAATAAGCTTGCCATCTCGTTGCACTATCCTGTCGGCTTTCGCTTTAAGGGTATAGCTGCCCAGATTTTTCTTCTCTTCCTTTTCTGCTCCCACCACATAGCGAAGCTCATCGAAATTCTTCGCCGCAAAGGCGCGCAGCTTACGCTCCCACTCCGCTTCGGCTATGAGCTGCTCGGTGCGCGAGAGTCCCATCAAAAGATTTGCCATAATCAAATCGCCATACTCTTTGGCATCTTTGGGCTTGGCAAGTGCAGCCTTATGGATGGCTTCGTGAATGCGCGTGCCGATGAAGGTTTGCTTAGGCTCTTCTATTTTCTTTTCGTATCGCAGATAGTAGCGAAGCGGACAGCGCAGGAGCGTTTCGAGCTTGGTGGGTGAGAGCTCTTTGGGAGGCTGCAAAGGAACATCCAGTTCCAAAAAGCGCACCTCGCTTCGCTCAGGCATTATCACCCTCTCGTACGAGATAGCTTTTTCATCCTCTATAGAGCCGCAAAGCTCGAAAAGAAACCTGCTGGCATCGCTCTCGTCGTTTTGGACATAGCTGATGGCCGCTCGCTTCGCACGAGCCAAAAGCGTGGCGTAGTAGTGCTTTTGGAGCGCCTCTTTGTCGCTAAGTGTGGGCAGGCCGGCCAGTTTTCGCACGCGCGAATCGATGAAGAGATCTTCATTGGCGAGTTTTGGCACGACCCCTTCGTTAAAATCCGGTACGATCACCCCGTCAAACTGCGCACCGCGCGACTCCAACACCTCCATCACCGTCACCTTGCCGCCGCGCACATCATCGAAGCTCAGTTTCTCCAAGCGAAAGAGCAGCATCTTAAGGAGCTTCTCGCGCGGTAGCTGTAGGTGCTCCACGAGCCGCTCGAAGCGAAAGAGATCCTCTTCGATGAGGATCTTCTCTTTGGTCGTAGCAAGCTCCAAGATAGCGGCTTTGAGTTCCGGCCATCTCTGGGCTTTGTCCAAAAGCCTCTTCGTCTCCTCTTCCAGCTTTTGTATGAACTCCTGTTCACCAAGGAGCACGCCTTTGTAGTAAGCTTCGAGGATGCGAAAGAGATCGCTATAAATGAAGCTCTCTCCCATACTGAAGTTGAGATTGCCAAGCCGATCGAAAGCTTCGAGATATTCACGCATCACGGGATCCGGCAGCACCACGGCGATGCGTGCTGGATCGATGCCGCTGCGTACGAACTCTTCTATCT
>WGBB01000233.1 GCA_015494505.1 Nitratiruptor sp.
CAAGAAATTCGCCAAGACCTATGCGCACTGCCAGATCCTCTTTCCCAAGCCTTACGAGGAGTACTGCAGCGAAGATGCGTTGGTGATGAGTTTTATGGAGGGGGTGCGCTTCGATGACAAGGAAGCGTTGGCAAAGATGGGGATCGATTTTCATCCCCTCATCGAGCGGCTGGTGCATTTTTATGCAGAGCAGATGCTGGTGGTGGGGCTCTTTCACGCAGACCCCCATCCTGGCAATCTCCTGGTAACTTCCGAAGGGGAACTGGTACTACTCGATTTTGGAATGGTGAAGCGCATCGACAACGAGACGCGCATCGCCATCATACAGCTCATCAAATCGGCCTATGAAAAGGATTTTGAGACCTACATAACGAGTGCCAAGAAGCTGGGCATCATCGCCTACGAAGCGCCAAAAGCGGCGATGGCCGAGATGGTGGAGGAGATGTTTTCTATCTTTAGCGACGAGCACTTGAGTGCTGTGAATATGCAGCGTTTGGCCTTCGAGCTATTGGAGTCTTTTCGCGATCTGCCTTTCAAGCTACCCCAAGAAGCGATCTATATCCTCAGAGCCAGCGCCATCATCGAGGGGCTGGGCACCACCTATATCGAAAATTTCAACGGCGTAAAGGATATCTTGCCGATTTTGCAAAAAAACATCCCCAGGGCTCTGGGCTACAAAGACTCTCTCATCGAAATGCTCATCGATGAGCTGAGAGCCGCTCCCCACGTGGCAAGTGATTTCAAAGAGACCCTCAAAAAGGCCGTGGCCGGCGAGATGGAAGTGCAGATGTCGCCGCAGCAGCTGGAATTTCTTCGCAAAGAGACCAAAGAGTACCTCAAAAAAGTGGTCATGAGTTTTGCCGTTATGCTTTTGGCGCTTTTTATGGTGCAGTTCGGAGGTATTTGGGAAGGTGTGGCGATTGTGCTGTTTGCAGCCGCCTTCTTGCGGCTGCTTTTTACATCATAGATTTTATCTGCTCGATAGTATCGCGGGCTTTTTGAGCAGGGGTCTGTTCGCTTATGGTGAAGCGCAGCTCCACGTCGTTCCAAGTTTTCCCCTGGTGCTTGTCAAAGCAAGCTTTGTTGATGCTGCGTAGCGCTTGCGAGCCGCTAAAATCAAAAAGATCGATCACGCCTTTGGCGGTGAGGGTAGAGCCCTTCTTTTCATAGAAAAAGGGCACCTCTTTCGTCACACCGTTGAGGGTGATGGCGACGGTGAGGGTTTTGTCGCCGATTTTTTTGACTTTGGCTCTGATGTCGCCTTTGAGTTTGGAGAAAAAGAAGCTGTCCAGCGTCTTGTCACGTCCCGGGTTTTTGGTATCGACGCTGTGTTTGTTGATGATCACTTCGGCGCCTTGGAGGCAGTTTTTGCCCGGCGTGTAAGCGATTTTGTCGAAGGTTCCTTTGACACCGAGCTTCAATGGTGTCTTGAATGCCGTCCACTGCAGGCTCTGCAGTTCACAATCTGCCAGCGCGAAGATGGCCGCTGCGGCAAATAGTATCATTTTTTTCATAAGCTACTCCCATCTATATTTTGTCAGTGGCATTTTGGCATCGTTCGCCCACTCTTTCATACTCGCATCGTAGAGTCTGACTTTTGAAAAACCCAAAATCCGATGGAGGACGAACCAGTTCATACTGGTTTCCAGTCCACCTGTACAATATGTTATGACAGTTTCGTTGGGATTTAGCCCAAGTCCTTTGATTAACATCTGCTTTAAGACTTCTTTTGGTTTGAAGGTGCCGTCCTCATAGAAACTATATTTCCAAAAGTAGCTGGTAGCGTGGGGGATATGGCCTGCTCTTGGCAACACCTCTTGCTTGCGCGCACCAAAGTAGAAATCTGGCGGACGCGCATCAAGCATCCGTACTTTGCCGATATTTTGGTAGACGCCTTGCTTGTCTATCACGATACTTGAATGTAGATGGACCTTGTAGTGCGAAGGAGTTATTTTCGGGGTTTCTTTCGAGACGGGTAATCCCATCTTTTTGTATCGAGTGAAGCCTCCATCGAGGATGGCGCTTTTTGTGATGCCGTGCAGCTCCAGCGCCCAGGCTACGTAGCTGGCTTTGAGCAGATCTTTGCCGCCATGATGCGAGTAGATGAGGACGCGGGAGTTTTCGTCTATGCCTAGTTTCTGTATTAGGGCTTCTATCTCTTTGGGCGAGCGCACTAGCAGATAGCTGCCGTGATGGGCGCGCCAAAGACCGATAGGAGCGTTGAGGGCTCCCGGGATGTGGCCTTTTGCATAGACTTTGGGAGCGCTCACATCGAGGATTACGAGGTCTTTGGCACCCAGCATCTGCGCCGCTTCCTTGGCGCTCACCACTGGACCGAAGGCGAAGGCCCAGAGGGCCGTGAGGGCTAAAAGCAGAAGCTTTCTCATTTTTCGCCTTTGAGTTTGAACTGATCGATAAACTCTTCTATGTCCTCATAAAGAGCTTGCAGGTCCTCCTCGTGCTCCACTTCATCGGCAAGGATCTGGCTGACGATATCGTAGGTGACGATATCTTTTCCCTGGGTCATCTCGGCAATTTTGCTATAGACGTCGATAGCGCACTGTTCGCCTTTGATAGCTTGCTCCAAAACTGCGAGGACATCGGGATTGGTGGGTGCTTCGTAGGCGCAGTTGGCCACATCGAACCACTCTTTGGGATGCAAAATCGGCGTGCCACCCAGCTGTAAGATGCGATCGGCCACCATATTTGCATGGCGCAGCTCATCCTGGGCGTGCTGGTTGAGCTCTGCCACCACGCCGTCTTTCATAATCCCTTTGACCACCTTCGCTTCGATGAAATATTGATAGTACGCCAGCCATTCGTCGG
>WGBB01000234.1 GCA_015494505.1 Nitratiruptor sp.
CAGTAGGACCGATGATTGCTATCTCTTTCATACGGGCATTATAGCGATTTTTGTATAATTGCACCAAAAAGGGATGACATTGCGGAAGCTTCTATCGGATATTAACGAATTTATCATGTTCAAGCACACCATCTTTAGCCTTCCATTTATTTTTATCGCCATGGTGGTAGCGGCGCAAGGGTGGTTTGGCTGGCGACTTCTCTTTTTAGGGCTCTTAGCAGCCGTATTTGCGCGCAATTTCGCCATGGGGGTCAACCGCTATCTCGACCGCGACATCGACACCCTCAATCCCCGCACAGCTTCGCGCCCCAGTGTGGACGGCAGACTCTCCGAAAAGTTTCAAAAGAGCTTCATCATAGCCAATGCCATCGGATTCATTGTGGTCTCGTTTCTTATCAACGACCTCGCTTTTTATCTCTCTTTTCCTTTTTTGCTCATTTTAGGCGGGTATAGCTACTTCAAGCGTTTCAGCGAGTTTGCGCATCTGGTCCTGGGCATCGCCCTGGGGCTGGCACCCATCGCGGGTGTCGTGGCGGTACAGGCGACGATTACGCTATGGAGTGTTTTTTTGGCGATTGGAGTGATGTTTTGGGTGGCGGGGTTCGATCTGCTTTACTCACTGCAGGATATGGAGTTCGACCAAAAAATGGGGCTCTTCTCTATCCCCTCACGTTATGGCGAAAAATGCACGCTTTTTATATCGAAAATTTTTCATGCGCTTGCCGTGCTCTTTTGGCTCTTTTTCGTCATTGAGGCGCATCTGGGATTTTTTGCCTACACGGCTGTGGCCGTGGCAGCAGTGATGCTGTGGTATGAGCATCGCATCGTGGCGCGCGACTTTCGCCAAATCGACCGTGCGTTTTTTACCATCAACGGTTATTTAGGCATCATTTTCTTTTTCTTCATCCTCTTAGACGTCTTCACCCATTGAGCGAAGGATTTCTAGCACCTCCTCATCGCTTACGTCGTACCAGTTCGCATACGCATCCGCCACGGCGTAGAATGGCTCTGGCGTATAGAGTGCCACCACGTCGTCGGCGATGGAGCGCAGATACTCCACGACGCGAGGCGATGCGGTAGGGACGGCCACGACGATTTTTTTGGGATGGAGTTTGCGCAGCATCGAGATGGCAGCTATCATCGTCGACCCCATAGCGATGCCGTCATCTACGAGGATAACGATCTTGTCCCGCACGTCCTTGAGAGCTCGGCCGCCGCGCAGATGCTGGATGCGGTGCGCGAGTTCGGCTTTTTGTATTTCGATTTGACGGTAGATGTCGCTTTGGGAGACGTTTGCAGCCGCCGCTTCGTTGATGTATATGGTGCCGTCTTCGCAGATAGCGCCGTAGCCGCTCTCAGTCGTATAGGGATACTGGAGCTTGCGACACATGATCATATCAAAATCCGCTCCTAGCCTTTTGGCCACCGCGGCTCCTACTTCCACTCCGCCGCGTGGGATCGCTAGGACGATTACGTCATCGCGTCCGGCATATTTGGCGAGAGCCTTTGCTAGAGCCTCTCCTGCATCTGCACGATCATGAAACATGCAAAATCCTTTCAAAAAGGGTTGCGATTTGTTGCAAAAGTTGCTATAATTCCACCTGACCTTGCGCCCGTAGCTCAGCTGGATAGAGCAACAGATTGCGGTTCTGTAGGTCGGGAGTTCGAATCTCTCCGGGCGCGCCATTTATCTTCTTTTATTCTACACATTTTTTATTTCCTCACAAAAGCAAATCCACCTTAACACCTATTACATCAGAAGATGTTACAAGAGGAATTCGTATGCAAATATGATTCGGTGCGAAATTTTTGTGTTTTTATATTTCGGAGGAGAAGTTTAATGGAGGCTGATTCTCTGTAAGGAGCAAGGAAGTGGTGGCCAGAGGCGGACTCGAACCGCCGACACAGGGATTTTCAGTCCCTTGCTCTACCAACTGAGCTATCTGGCCGAAGTTGAGTGAAATTATACACCAAAATTTTGAAAATCAGCTTAAAACATAGCGCTTAAAGAGTTCGCCGCGCTCCTTGTAGCTGGCGAATTGATCGAGGCTGGCACATGCCGGAGAGAGGAGGGCGACGCTTGTGCGGTCGTGGCGATTCTTGATAGCGTCGACGGCCTTTTCGAGGGTGTTGCAACTGTGGCATTTGATACGGTATTTTTTGCAAAGCTCTTCGATTTGGGGCAGTGCCTTGCCGATGGCGTAGATTTCTACATTCTTGAGATGCCCAAAGAGCGGTTCGAGGCTCACGCCCTTGTCGTCGCCGCCGAGTATGAGATGGATTTTCTTGTCCTCATAGCGTTTGAGGGCCTGTATGGTGGCATCGATATTGGTGGCTTTGCTATCATCAACCCAGAGTCTACCTGTGCTATCAAAAAACTCCTCCTGCTTGTGCGGGTCGATGGCGAAACTCCGTAACATTTCATAGTTCGCGAAGCCAAAGAGAATCTTTTGTGCCGCTAAGGCCATAAGTGCATCGAGCAAGAAAGGACCGCCAAAGGGGATTTGTGCACTATCGAGATCGAAATATTTTGCGAGATCCGCTGCGCTATTGTAGCCTATTACATGGGCTTTGCTAGGGGTGTGGGCATATTTGTTAGGTACGATAGCTACATCGCCTTCACGCATCATAGATAGCGGCTTGAGTTTAGCCGCTTCGTAGGCTTCGAGGCTGCCGTGCCAGCTGAGGTGATCCGGCGTAATGGGCAGGAGCAGATAGATGCAGGGAAAGGCTCGCTGGGTGTAGTGCAGAGTAAAGGAACTGGTCTCTAGGATCCATATCTTCGCATTTTCATCCAGCTCTGCCAGAGGAGTGCCTACGTTGCCGCCCGCTTGAGCGCCTTTGGGCGCAAGCAGGTGGGCCAGCATCTTGGTGGTAGTGGTTTTGCCGTTGGTGCCGCTGATCCAGATGCTGCAGGGCATCGTGGGTGCGAAGTAGTCATACTCGCTGATGAGGTGGCGTGCCTTTTGTATGAGGGGATGTGAGGGAGGTATGCCGGGGCTTGGTATCTCGAGACTGGAGCGAGCAGGGTCGAAGAGGCGCGTAGGATGGTGCCAAAAGCCCTGCTCGTCCATGAAAGACTCGGAAATATCTTCGAAAAAAACAGCACTGCCGACTTTCGCAGCCAGTGCTTGCGTGGTCTTGCCGCTTCCAAAAAGTGTGAGCATTAGCGAATCTTTAGTGTGATGAGTGCTATGAGATTGGAGATGAGGGCTATAATCCAAAAGCGCACGATAATCTTGCTTTCCGTCCAGTTTTTCTGTTCGAAATGGTGGTGGATGGGCGCCATCAAAAAGACGCGCTTGCCACGTAGACGAAAGCTTCCTACCTGGATGATAACGCTCATCGCCTCCATGACAAAGACGAAGCCGATGAGAATGAGGAGTATCTCGCTTTTAGCGATGACGGCCATGTAGCCGATGAAGGCGCCTAAAGGCAGACTCCCGCTATCGCCCATGAAGACCTGGGCCGGGTGGCAGTTGTACCAAAGAAAGCCTATGAGACTTCCCGCATAGGCTGCGGCTATTACCGTCACTTCTCCTACGCCGGAGACTTTAGGAAGTAGGAGATAGTGGCTAAGTACAGCGTTGCCGGTGATGTAGGTAATCACTCCTAGGGACGAGAGGGCGAAGATACTGGGCACCGTAGCCAGGCCATCGAGGCCATCCGTGAGATTGACGGCATTGGATGTAGCCACCAGCACGATGGCCCAAAAGAGTATCGCGAAGATGTGCATATCAATGACCGGATATTTGTAAAACGGCACATAGAGATGCGTATCGAGGCCGGCTATATGCCACAGATACCATGCCACGAAAAGGCCCAGCAGCAGTTGCAGCGTAAACTTGCCCCTGGCGCTGAGGCCGCTGGTGTTGGATTTTTTGAGCACTTTGCCAAAATCATCCACAAGGCCGATTGCCAAATAACCAATAATGACAAAAAAGCCGGCAAGGACGTAGTGGTTGTGTAGCTTGGCCGTCAAGAGACTCGCTGTGAGTGTGGCCGTTGTAAAGACCAAACCGCCCATCGTGGGTGTGAAAGCCTTCTTTTGGTGGTGTTCGGGTGCGAGGGAGTAGATGGGCTGGTAGGAGTTTTTGGCTTTTGCCCAGGCGATGAAGCGGGGCATGAGGTAGAGTGTGGCCACAAATGCTATGAAAAAGGCGAATCCCGCTCTGACCGTAATGTATTGAAAAAAGTTGATATGAAAAAGCGAATAGAAGTAATAGAGCATTAAATACCTTAAGTTTTTAACTTTTTCGAAGTGAAATGGTACTAAAATTGTAGCAAAAAGAGAAAGGATAGAGAATGCATTTTAGCGGGAAAAACGTACTTATCACCGGAGCAAGCAGAGGTATCGGTGCCGAGATTGCTCGTGTGCTTGCCGGCTACGGACTCAAAGTATGGATAAACTACCGCAGCAGCGCTGAGCAGGCCGATGCGCTCAAAGCCGAGATAGAAGCTGCAGGCGGCCAGGCGGCCGTGATAGGTTTCGACGTGGCGGATGAACAGGCGTTCATAGATGCTATCAAAACGATAGTAGAGAGCGACGGAGAGCTTTCGTATCTCGTCAACAACGCAGGTATTACCAAAGACAAGCTAGCGATGCGTATGAGTGTAGCAGATTTCGAGGAGGTAATCCGGGCCAATCTCGTGAGCGCCTTCGTAGGGTGTCGCGAAGCACTCAAAGTCATGAGTAAAAAGCGCTTCGGCAGTGTGGTTAACATCGCTTCTATCGTGGGTGAGACCGGTAACGCCGGGCAGGTCAATTACAGCGCCAGCAAGGGCGGGATGATAGCCATGACCAAATCCTTCGCCCAAGAGGGTGCGCCAAGAGGCATTCGCTTCAACACGGTCACTCCAGGATTTATAGCAACCGATATGACCAGTGGCCTCAAAGACCAGATAAAAGAGGCGTATATAGCCAAGATTCCTCTAGGACGTTTCGGAGAGCCAAAGGAGGTGGCCGAGACGGTAGCCTTTTTGCTTAGCGACGGCGCCGGCTATATAACAGGCGAAACCATCAAGGTCAACGGCGGTATGTATATGTAAAGCACAATTAAATATTTTTTTGTTAAAATTGGTCGACTACATTTTACAAGGAGTTACGATGGCAGACATTTTCGAGCAAGTAAAAGAGGTGGTCGTTGAGCAGCTCAACGCAAATCCCGATGAAGTAAAACCGGAATCTCGCTTCGTAGAAGATCTCGGTGCGGACAGCCTCGATGTCGTGGAGCTCGTTATGGCGCTCGAAGAAAAATTCGGTATCGAAATCCCCGATGAAGATGCTGAGAAGATCCAAACAGTCGCTGACGCAGTGAAATATATCGAAGATCATAAATCCTAAATTCATCGTTTCCGGGCTTTGGCCCGGCTAATTTTTCATAAATGCGCATAGCGTGTTTATGAGAGATTAGCCGAAGGAGAAGATTTGAGAAGAGTCGTCGTAACCGGTCTTGGCATGATTAACGCTTTGGGACATGATAAAAAAAGCGCATTTGATGCGATTGTACGCGGTGAAACGGGTGTAGATACCATCACGCTTTTCGATCCTTCCAATCAAAGCGTACGCATCGCAGCGGAGGTCAAAAACTTCGATCCCACGACGGTGATGGACCCTAAAGATGTCAAAAAGGCCGATCGTTTTATCCAGCTCGGTATCAAGGCGGCTCGTGAAGCAATGGAGGATGCAGGAATCGATGAGAGCGTAGAACGTGAGCGATTCGGTATCAGCTCTGCTTCCGGTATCGGGGGACTCACCACAATCGAAAGAAACGCCGTTATTTGCAATACCCGCGGACCTCGCCGCATCAGTCCCTTTTTCATCCCTTCGGCATTGGCTAATATGCTGGGCGGTTTCATCTCCATCGAACACAAGCTCAAAGGCCCCAATCTCTCCAGCGTCACGGCCTGTGCAGCCGGTACGCATGCCATCACCGAAGCTGCGAAGACAATTATGCTAGGCGGTGCGGATAGGATGCTGGTAGTAGGTAGCGAAGCGGCTATCTGTCCCATCGGCATCGGGGGATTTGCGGCCATGAAAGCGCTCTCTACCTACAACGACGACCCCAAACACGCTTCACGCCCCTTCGACGCCAAGCGCAACGGCTTTGTGATGGGCGAGGGTAGTGGTGCGCTGGTACTCGAAGAGTATGAATCGGCTAAAGCCAGAGGTGCGAAAATCTATGCTGAGCTCATCGGTTTTGGCGAAAGCGGCGATGCGAATCATATCACCACGCCTGCTCCTGAAGGAGAGGGTGCTTACCGAGCGATGCGAGCGGCACTCCAGATGGCCGGCATAGACAGAGTAGACTACATCAATGCCCACGGTACCAGCACCAAGTACAATGACTGGTATGAAACGATGGCGATCAAAAAAGCCTTCGGCGGCAAGGGAAACTGCCCGCCGGTAAGCTCCACCAAAGGTCAGACCGCACACTGCCTAGGAGCTGCCGGTGCGATAGAAGCGGTTATCACTCTTATGGCGATGGATCAAGGTGTGATACCGCCTACCATCAACTATGAAGAGCCTGACCCCGACTGTGATCTGGACTACGTACCGAACGAAGCACGCCAGGCCGATATCCAAGTGGCGATGAGCAACTCTTTCGGTTTTGGCGGTACAAACGGCGTCGTGATTTTCAAAAAGGTGTGACTTGGCAACCTATCTAGAGTTTGAAAAGAAGCTCCAAGAGATCGAGCAAGAGCTCGAAGCGGCCAAAGCCAGAGGGGATACGGCCGCTATCGAGATACTCGAAAAAGACCTGCAAAAAGAGGTGGCCAAAACCTACAAAAATCTCTCAGACTACCAAAAGCTCCAACTTGCTCGCCACCCTGACAGGCCCTATGCCCTCGATTATGTACGTCTCATTATGCACGATGCGTATGAAATACACGGTGATCGCTGCTTTCGCGACGACCCGGCGATTATTTGCTATTTGGGATATGTGGATGGCCAAAAGACGATGCTCATCGGAGAGCAGAAGGGGCGCGGCACTAAAAACAAGCTCAAGCGCAATTTCGGTATGCCCCATCCCGAGGGGTACCGCAAGGCTCTTAGAGCTGCGAAATTGGCAGAAAAGTTTGGTATTCCTATTCTGATGCTTATCGACACGCCCGGGGCGTATCCCGGCGTCGGAGCTGAAGAGCGCGGCCAGAGCGAAGCGATCGCGCGCAATCTCTATGAATTTAGCAAACTCCGTGTCCCTACCGTCTCTATCGTCATCGGTGAAGGAGGAAGCGGCGGAGCGCTCGCCATCGGTGTGGCAGACAGGCTTGCCATGATGCGCTATTCGGTCTTTAGCGTCATCTCACCGGAAGGGTGTGCGGCGATTCTTTGGAACGATCCGGCTAAGGTGGAGCAGGCTACCAAAGCTCTCAAAATCACCGCAGAAGACCTCAAAGAGCTGGGGCTTATCGACGATATTATCGAAGAGCCTCTCATAGGTGCGCACCGCGACAAAGAGAGTGCTGCGAAGCTCGTCAAAGAGTATTACCTAAGCGCCGTCAAAGAGCTTGAAGCGTTAGATACGGACGAGCGCCTGAAGCGGCGCTACGAGAAGCTTATGAGTATGGGGAGATTTAAAGAGTAGTTTTTTCGTCGATGCCGTGCTCTTGCAAGAAGTGCTTGAGCTTGACGATTTCCTCTTTGTTGTTTAGCTCATGGTCATGGACGATGAGCACCACCTCTTTACCTTCGCTATCGATCACTTTGACGTGATTTTTCTTGGTATGCTCTACGGTAAATCCCAAATGTTCTAAAAGATGCTCCACACCCTTCCAGTCGAGACTCGCCGGAATGGGGTGGGAGAATATCTTTTGGAGCTTCTTTTGGAGTTTATGGGTGCTCATAGGCCATGCTCTTTTTTGTACTGCATTACGATAGCGTAGGCTTCGTCTTTGAGGCGAAGTTTTTCGAGTTTGAGTTTTTCAAGCTCGATGTCTTCCATATGCTCGCGGCCCTCTTCCACTTCGTGGACCTGTTTTTTGAGCTCTTCGTGCTTTTCGATGATTTTATCGAAGTGGGGGTTTTCTTGGCGGATTTTTTGGATCAACTCTTTTGGAAACTCTTCTAGCATAGTGGCTCCTTTTTTTCTTTATTGTAGCATTTAGGTTCTATATTCTGCATTAATCTTCACATACTCGTAGCCCAAGTCGCAGCCGTAGGCTGTGAAGCCGGCCTCGCCCATTCCTAAGTCACAGATGATGCGAAACTCCTCTTTTTGCATCACTTTGTGAGCCTTCTCTTCCGTTTCGGCATCGAAGAGGATCTCGCCTCTATCGTAGACGGTAACATCGCCAAAAGTGATAGTAAGACGCTTTTCGTCACACGCTACGCCGCTAGCTCCGATGGTCGAAGCGATGCGCCCCCAGTTGGGGTCTTCCCCAAAAAGGGCAGTTTTAACCAGGAGTGAATTAGAGAGGGCTTTGGCACAGATTTTGGCTTCTTGCTCGTTCGCTGCTCCTCGCACCTCGAAGGCTACCAGTTTCTTGGCCCCTTCGCCGTCTTTGACTATCTGCAGAGCCAAATGGTGCATAATCTTGCCCAGGGCAAAATCGAAAGCCTCTTTGTGGTAGTATCCTGCCATCTCGTTTGCAAATAAAAAGACCGAATCGTTGGTGGATGTATCGCCGTCGACGCTGATGGCGTTGAAGGAGTGCTCTACGTTTTTGGCAAGTAGCTCTTGCATATCTTCTGAGGGTATGGCTGCGTCCGTAACGATGAAGCAGAGCATCGTGGCCAGCTGTGGATTGATCATCCCCGCACCCTTGGCCACGCCTGCTATGTGAAAGACCTCTTCGCCTACGCGTACTTCAAAGCCTATATATTTGGGAAAAGTATCGGTGGTCATGATGGCGCGAGCGAAGCTTTCGGTGTCACGGCTATTGTAGTTAAACTCCGCAAGAGCAGATTTTATTTTCTCTTTTGGCAACCGTACACCGATGACACCCGTGGAGCTCATGATGGGGTTGAGCGCTTTGATGGGCAGTGCTTCCAAAATCTCCTCGATATCAGCGATGCCCGATTCGCCCGTCATAGCGTTGGCGTTTTTGGAGTTGACGAGCAAAAAGTCGGTCGTAGTGACGGCATGCTTTTTGAAATGTTTGATGGGTGCTGCCTGGAAGCGGTTTTGGGTAAAGAGGGCAGCTACTTTGGCCGGTTTTTCGCTGCGCAAGAATCCTACGTCGTATCCATCAGGTTTGAGACCGGCACAGAGTCCGCTGCAGTAAAATCCGGATACTTGCGCGACGGGGTTTGTAAGAGGAATGAGATTAAACATAGCTCTCCTTCACGAAGAAGGGAAAAGGGAGCTCTTAGGAGAGCTCGAAGTTTTTCTTTTTGAGGATGCGAAGGCCTTTGGCTGAGACTTTGATTTTTTTGCGTGTACCGTCTGGCAGTGTCACACGTACCGTGCGGATGTTTGGCAAAAATCGTCTTTTTGTTTTATTGTTGGCGTGGCTTACGTTGTGGCCCGTCATCGGCTTTTTGCCGGTGATTTGACACTTTTTGGACATTGTCGCACCTTTATAGAAATTTGATTGCAATTATAGCGATTTTTTCTGAGAGAGAACTTAATTTAAAGTTCTTTTTAGGTTCGCTTTTTGCTATAATTAACTGCTTTAACGACAAAGAAATTTGAAAAAGTACAAATCAAGTAATCGTAACTTGTATAAGCCAGATTATAATTGTAGCAAAAGGCAGCCGATGTTGGTAGCTCCCAGTATTCTTAGCGCCGATTTTGGCATTCTTGCCAAAGAGGTGGTGGATATATGCACAGCCGGTGCGGATTTGGTGCATGTGGATGTGATGGACGGACACTTTGTGCCCAATATGACCATAGGTCCCGTGGTGGTCAAGGCGGTGGCGGATGTGGCTACGAAACCTTTGGATGTACATCTAATGGTAGAAGACAATAGCTTTTTTATCGACCTTTTCGCTCCTCTTAAGCCCAAATATATCTCTTTTCACTATGAGAGTGAGCGTCACCACCACCGCGTGGCCCAAAAGATACGCGACCATGGTATCTCTCCGGCTATCGTCATCAATCCCGCCACGCCGGTAAGCTGCATAGCCGAGATAGTGCGCTATGTGGATATGGTGCTTTTGATGAGTGTCAATCCGGGCTTCGGCGGCCAAAAGTTCATTCCCATCTACGACAAAATCCGCGAGCTTCGTAGGCTGCTGGATGAGCGCAACCCCAAATGTCTCATCGAGGTGGACGGCGGTGTGAACGACAAGAATGTGCACGAGCTCAAAGAGGCCGGCGTAGATATCGTGGTGGCCGGCAGCTATGTCTTTGGGCACAAGGATTATGCCGAGGCCATAGCTAGCCTGAAGGTGTAGCGTGCGGGTTAAAATCTGCGGTATCACGAATCTCGAGGACGCCCTTGTAGCCATCGAGGCGGGGGCCGATGCGCTGGGTTTTGTCTTTTATGAAAAGTCGCCGCGCTACATCACGCCCGAAAAAGCGCGGCAGATAGTGGCGAAGCTGCCGCCCTTTGTAGAGCGGGTGGGGCTTTTTGTAAATGAGGCGAAAGAGACTATCGAAGCGGTGTGCCGAGAAAGCTGTATGAGCCTAGCGCAGCTGCACTTCGATGTGGATGAGGAGTTTGTAGAGAGCCTCGCTATCAAGGCTCTTCCCGTGGTGCGTGCCAAGGAGCCGGCAGATATAGTGCGCTTTAACGATCGCTATCGCCTGGTGGATGCCTATGTGCCCCAGTTTGGAGGGGCCGGCAAGCGAATCGCGCTGGAGTGGTTTGATGGTGTGGATTGCTCCAAAATCATCCTAGCAGGCGGCCTTACGCCCGAAAATGTAGCCGAAGTGAAGCATTATGGCTTTTACGGCGTGGATGTGAGCAGCGGCGTAGAGGCCGCCAAAGGGCGAAAAGACCCCGATAAGGTACGCGCTTTTATCCAAAAGGCAAAGTTTGAGTAAACTCACGCGACTGGTTTCTAAGCTCAAAAAACGCAGCTATCCCAAAGAGCAGTTTTATGGGCTCTTGCAAAATCTTTTCGGGATGTTCGAAAATCCCGAGACTATCTATCAAACTCTCATCGCGCGGGGGCTGCCGCTAGGTGAACATAACGGCAAAATCTTTCTCAAAACCGCACGCACCCCCTATCAAAAACAGGTCTTTACCGTTGTGGATATAGAAACGAACGGCAGCAAGCCCGAGCACGCCCAGGTGATAGAGATAGGAGCCATCAAATTTCGTGGAGACCAGGTACTAGGGCGCTTCGAGAGTTTCATCTACGCCGACGAGGTGCCCGAATACATCACCAAACTTACAGGCATCGAAGCGAGCGACCTGGAAAACGCCCCTTCGCAAGCAGAAGTCCTACGCCGCTTTAAGGAGTTTTTGGGCGATAGTGTTTTTGTGGCGCACAATGTGAGTTTTGATTATAACTTTATCTCCCACAAACTGATGGAGTGTGGGCTGGGGGAGCTGGCCAATAGACGGCTCTGCTCCATCGACCTAGCCCGCCGCACAATCGAGAGCGAGCGCTACGGCTTGGAGTATCTCAATGAAAATCTCGGTATCCGTACGGCTGTAAGCCACCGTGCCTATGCCGATGCCCTCACTGCATATGAAGTGATGCAAAGAGCACTAGCAAATGTACCCAAAGAGATAAAAACCACCGAAGAGCTCATCGATTTTAGCAAGAAGGGCAAGAAACTATCTGCGAAGAAGCGCCTCGATGAGGCGCGCTCCCAAGAGGTCGCCCCAGTTGTTGACGGCGGTGCGAAACATATCCAAGAATCTGTCCACTGCGATGATAAGGGCGATAGAGCTAGCAGGTAGCCCTACGCTATCAAGCACCATCGTCATCATGATAAGCCCCGCTCCCGGAATCCCGGCTGCCCCTATAGAAGCGAAGGTAACCGTAAGGAAGACGGTAAGCTGCTGCGCTAGCGTAAGCTCTACGCCGCTGATATTTGCGATAAACATCACCGCAATCGATTCATAGAGTGCCGTGCCGTCCATATTGATAGTGGCGCCAAGAGGCAAAACGAATCCTGCCACCTTTTTGCTCACTCCCCCTTTGGTTTCTGCCACTTCCAGGCTCACCGGTAGTGTCGCCGAGCTCGAAGCGGTGGAAAAGGCGATGAGAGGTGCTTCTTTGATACGCAGGAAGTAGGCGTAGGGGTTGAATCGACCAAAGATATAGCCGATAGCGGGAAGCACGATAACGGCGTGGATGGCCAAAGCAGCCAGGACGGTGAGCACGTAGCTATAGAGCTGCAAGAGGGGTGTAAGACCGTTTTTGGCCACCGTGGCGCCGATGAGCGAAAAGACGCCGATGGGCGTGAGGGCGATGACCCATTTGGCAAGCTCCATCATCGCGTCGTTAACGGCATCGAAGAAGCTATAGAGCGTTTGGCGTTTGGACTCTTGGATAAAGAGCGCCCCGACGGCGAAAAAAATCGTAAAGAAGATAATGGGGAGGATGCTTCCTTTGCTGAGCGCTTCGAAGATATTGGCCGGTACGAAAGAGAGGAGAAAATCGCTTAGACTGAGCTCTTTTTTGGCGATATTGAGAGTCTGGGTTTGGAGGATATGCTCGCCTGCCCCCGGCTGGATGATATTGAAAACTACGAGGCCCAGCGTGACGGCCAAGGCCGTGGTGGAGAGATAGTATACAAAGGCCTTGAGGCCGATGGATTTGAGCTCCTCTTTGGAACTTAGCGACGTGATGGCTATGAATATGGAGGCCACCACCAGGGGGATGATGAGCATTTTAAGGAGTTTGAGATAGAGTGTCCCTACCACATCGGTATGAAGCGCTACCTCGGGCCAGAAAGAGCCATACACCACTCCCAGGACGATGCCAAGGAGCGTGAGGTTTTCGACGTTTAGAAGCTTTGGACGAGCCATGAGCCGATGAGTAGAAGTGTCATCACTCCAAAGTATATGGCGCTCGTGCCGAAGATATTGGCACCTTGGCAGGATGTGCAGTTTTTATATTTTTTGGTTTCATATTTGGCATAGAGCGCATAGAAAAGTAGCCAAGCAAACTCGAGGCCAAAGAGAGCGAGATTGTGTTTGAGCACGAAAGATGCAAAATCGCTAAAGAGCGTCGTGATGAGGAGAATAAAGTGCAGTGTCAAAAAGTAGCGAAGCCCTAGCAAGATGCGGTCTTTGATGAAGTATCTGGGGCATGTATCGCCGTAGTCGCCATACTTTTTGAAAAACTCTTTGCGCTCTTTTTTTGAGAGCTTATCAAATAGGTATCCGCCAAATACCATATCGATTTTTCGCTGCAGCCAGACGGCTTCATCCCCTTCGGCTTTGAGGAACTTATCGTTGCCTTCGATATCTTGGTACATTACTTTGATGATGGGATAGCGCTGGACCGTCACTTCGATATTTGGTAAGCTCTCGTCCGTTTCTGTGGATTTGAAATACTCTCCCTCTTTGCCATAAATTGCGGGATTGATCATCACTTCCCACTCACCCTCTCTTCTAAAGACGATGATACGTAAAGGCACACCGATTTGGATAGCTGCAAGACCTTTGAGGTTGTTTGCTTCGATGGTCTTTTTGAGCTCTTCGACTATCTCTTTGACCTTGGGGTCTTTGAAATCGCGTACAAGACCTGAAATCTGTAAAAGGGTGTGATCGGGATAGGTGAGTATTTCGGCCATGCTGTTCCTTGGATTTTCGGGGCGAGGCCCCGAGGATTAGTGGTGCGACTTCGCGACGACGCGAAGCATTTTGAGGTTGATGACGATGAAACGGATAAACTGCCAAATCAGGCATTTGCGCAAAAAGCGCTGAAAAGGTCCAGGGATCATAGTCCCAAACGTTTTGCCGTCGTATGGTGTAATATTCTTTTGTACGTCGATGTAGTCTTTTGCCATTGTATTCTCCTTCATCTTATTCAGGAATCATAGTCCAGCCGGGCTTGAGCTGCGCTTTCCACATAAACATATAGTGGAGGATATGCTTGATCCAGTGGCCTGCAAGACCGATTTCACCGAAGGTGTACTCAGGATCGCGTCCGGTGCCCGGGAATCTGTCGTAGTCAGGTACGACCGGATAGACAGTAAGCGCTACCGCACTACCGTCAAAGAGTCCTTTACCTGTAGATGCGATACATGCCGCACCCATTTCCGCCATAGATGCGTGGTGTTTGAGATTGTCGATATCTGCACGTCCCTCGATCACATCTACGATATTTTGCGCAACGGTTTTACCGATAATACCCGAAGGCATACCTGTTCTTGGAGGTGCTGGAGTGATCGGTGTGCCGTTGACAGATTTTGCAGGTTTACTGATTGGGTGTGGCGGAGCGAATGCGATACCGGCTGCGAACATATTTTTGTAGTCTGGGTTTTGATAGATTTTCGGCCAGTCGCTGGCTTTCCACTCTTCGAAAGGTTTGCCGCTGTAGTCTGCGTCCACTTTCATAAAGCCGTTTGGTGCGAAGACTTTGTCTGTGATGTCGTTACCCTCTTTGTCGTATGCTTTGAGGCCTACGCCGCTAAACGGAGGAATGAGCATCGCAAAATCGAACTCCTCTTCGCCTTCGGTACCGTCGAGCAACTCATATGCCAGTTTACCTTTTTGCACCTCTTTGACGTGCGCACCGGTGATCCAGTCTACGCCGCGTTCAGCGAAGAGAGATTCTGCGAGTACTTTAGAGCTGACGATATGGCCACCCCATTTGATGTGCAGACCGGCAACGCCGAAGTCTCCGAGGAACTGCTCGTTAGAGATCCATTTGATTTCGGCTTTGTCGCGCACACCCGCTTTGCGCAGCTCGTGCTCGATGTTGAAAATGTACTCGAAAGCCGCACCTTGACATGTACACATACCGTGACCGGTACCGATGAGGAATTTGACCTTATCACCCTTTTTCATACGTTCAATCGCGTTTTGGAGGTGCGTATTGGCTTCTGCAGCGTGCAGATAGGTACAGACTGAGAGGCTGTTGCCTTCATCCGGTCCTAGACCAGGTGTGGCAGCGAAGTTGAGTTTGGGTCCGGTGGCGTTGATGAGGTAGTCATATTCCACCTCTTCCGTTTGCCCTTTTTTGTTGGGGTCGGTGTATTCGACGGTTACGTACGGTCTATCGCTTCCCTCTTTGCCCTCAGGGTGGATAGAGACCGCTTTAGCCTGTTTGAAATCTATGCCGGCTTTTTGATAGACAGGAGCGAGTTCGAAGACCACGTCTTCGGGACTCATCTGGCCGACACCTACCCAGATGTTGGATGGAATCCAGTTCCATTTGCTGTTCGGAGATACTACCACTACTTCATGCTTATCTCCGAGCCAGTGTTTAGCAAAAGTAGCGGCAGTATGTCCTGCAACACCTGCGCCAAGCACAACGATTCTTGCCATATTTTGCCCCTTTAAAAATTTTGAATACGCCTTATTATAGTCCTTTTGAGTTTAAAGAAAAATTATAAGAAAAATAATTTAATCTAAGAGCTTAAGCATATTACAAAATGTAATAATATTTATAAAATCGAATTATGATATAAACTCTATGTACTCATTTTTAAAGTTCACGTACCTTTTTGCGCTGGCATAGAGTTCGGCTACCTCTTCGTCGCTGAGCCGGCGCACTACTTTTGCAGGAGAGCCGAGGATGAGGCTGCGGGGAGGGAACTTCTTGCCGCCGGTGACCAGTGCTCCCGCTCCCACGATGGACTCTTTGCCGATGACCGCTCCATCGAGTATCGTGGCGTTCATGCCTATGAGGCATGCGTCTTCGATGGTGCAGCCATGCAGCATTACTCGGTGTCCTATGGTGACGTCATTGCCGATGATAGTGGGATGGCCGTCGCTCATGTCGGGCTTTTTGTAGTGGGTGACGTGAATCATCGAGAGGTCTTGGATATTCG
>WGBB01000235.1 GCA_015494505.1 Nitratiruptor sp.
CAGTTGCACCGTTTCGAAACTCCGCTTTTTGGAATAAAGAATTTAACCTATCTTTTTGATTTTACGCTCAATAACTACTATCGCAAAAAGGGGCTCAAAGCCGTTGAGTATCGTCTTGATTTGCCCGTGACGCTCCAACGCATGTTTTTTGACGATCTCTTTGGCCTTAGTATTAGCGAAAACCTCTTTTTCGACTATGCAGATTACTCGCAAGATGCCTCTAGCCAGCACTATAAAAATAGCTATATTATTCGCAATGCCCATATGATTTCTCTCTTTAGTGATCTTATTAAGCCCTATGAAAACTTTACGCACAATGTGCACCTGCGTGCAGATTTAGTGATTCCAAGTTATGAAAAAACGAGAGGCGATCAAGCTGATTTCATCAACATCGAGGACCAAAAGAAGCATCTTGCTGTAAAGCTAGAGAACTATTTTCTCGATACAAAAGGGCGCCAAAAGCTCTACTATATCCTGCGCCAAAATGTCAATTACGACGAAACCCATAAGTTTCAAGACCTAGAAAACGAAATCGGCTACGATATCACCGATAATCTCAATATCAATAGCGACATATTCTATTCCTACCGTTACCATACCCTCTCTACTCTCGTAACTACCCTCTCTTATCACGATGAGCGATACAACCTCTATCTTTCCCACTTTTACAAAAATCGCAAAGAGGGCAACGAAGACTCCAACTACTTGCGCCTTTCGGTGAGCAATGTTTTATCGAAAAAATATAAACTATTTGCTACAATTGATTATGACTTTAATTTAATGAGTTATCGCAACTGGAGCGTTGGCATCAATATCTATAAGAAATGTTGGGATTTTATGATTGGATATAAGCGTGAACATCTTCCTATATTGACTACAGGTGGAATCAATGCCTATTTGAACCAGACACTCTTTTTTAGAATCAATCTCTATCCTCTCGGCGGAATCGCCAAGTCTTTTACAACGTCGCAATTGCAAGGAAGCCTATGAAAACCGAAGCGAAAGTGGGGCTTTTCGTAGCCTTGGGTCTTATACTGCTCTTTTTGCTCTCTACGCAGGTGAACAAGTTTTCAAATCTAACCAAAAAAGGGTATGAAATCTATGCCCTTTTGGATGATGCGAGCGGATTGGAAAAGAATGCGAAAGTGCGCATCAAGGGCGTGGACGTGGGGTATGTGAAGGATTTGGGCTTAGCGGGCAAGAAGGTCAAAGCCAAACTTTTCATCTTTGAAGGTGTCAAGATTCCTGAAGATTCCGTAGTACTACTGCAACAACAAAGTCTACTTGGAACCAAATATCTTGCCATCGAGCCGGGAGAGTCACAGCACTATATCGCGGCAGGTCAGACACTTTCACGCCAGGAGGAGTTTGCGAGTTTCGATCAGACCAGTACGACGATTAATCAGGCAGCGAAAGAGTTTCGGGCTTTCATCCGGGATCTGCGCCGCTCCATCGCAGGCAAAAGTGGACATGACTTGCAAGCATCCATCGAAAATCTCCAAGAGATTACCAAAAATCTCAAAACGCTCATTGCACAAAACCAAAAAAATATAACCGAAAGCATCGAAAATATAAGACTTATGGGCTTGAAATTTGGTCGCATGAGCGACAAATTTGCCTATACCGCAGACACTATCAACGCAAAACTTCCACGTATTCTAGATCGCATTGATGAGTTAACACTCTATTTGCGCAACAGTGGTAAGGATCTCAACGACAAATTGCCTCAGCTGATGAATAAGTTCGCATCTATCGAAGATGATCTACGATCTTTGATAAAAGAGAACAAAAAACCTTTGCACGAAACTATCGAATCTGCGGGAGAGTTTTTCAAAAGCGGCGGGTCCTCCTTTAAAAAGCTTGATAACTACCTAGCAAGCATAGGACGCAGTCAGATAGACGTCAATTTTCGCAGCCTCTATATGAGCGACGATGCCTATAGCAAAAACGCCTTTGGCATCCAGTACATCCCAACACCGAACAAATACTATATCCTCGAAGTGGTCTCTTCGGATGATTATAGCCGTACCGACAGTAGAGGTCGCTTCGTGCCGCCTTCCAAGCATGAAGATAGCAAATATTATGTCAGTGCCGAATATGCACGCCGCTACGGTGATGCCAGGTTTCGCGTGGGGCTCATAGAAAGCACCGGCGGCGTGGGCCTTGACTACTATTTCCTAGCAGACCGGGGTAAAGCCTCTTTGGATCTGTACGATTTCAATGCCGTCAACGACGTACGAGGAGACAAACCCCATTTGAGCCTCTATTACCGTCAACGATTCTTGAAACATCTCGATGCCTATGTGGGTGTAGACAATATCCTCAATTCCAAGGCACGCAACTATCTTTTCGGTGTGGGGCTCGATTTTGTGGATCAAGATATGAAATATCTTTTGGGAACCGTGAGCGGAGCAGGGTCGTTTATAAAATGAGCAAAGACCCCGTAGCGATAATTCACGAGGCTCTCGATACCTTAGGCTTACCGCCGATGGTTACCTACAAAGAGATAAAAGAGCGCTACAAAAAGCTCTCACGCCAATTCCATCCCGACAAGGGAGGGGACTACGAGAAGATGGCGAAAATCAACTGGGCGTACGAGGTGCTCAAAGAGTATGTGGAGAATTTTCGCTTTAGCTTCTCGGAAGAGGAGATTTTGCGCCAATATCCCCATGCAGAATATGTAAAAAAATTTCGATTTTGAAAGGAAATAGATGAAGTGTCGATTCGAATTTGAGATGGACAATCTCAAAGAGATATATGAATTCGGAGAGGTAGCTCGTCAAGCCAACGGCTCCGTGCTGCTTCGTAGCGGCAAAACGGTGATGCTAGCCACCGTCGTGATGGAAAAAGAGCCGGTAGATGAAGATTTCATGCCGTTGACGGTACAGTATATCGAAAAGAGCTACGCGGCAGGTAAGATTCCGGGAGGGTTTGTCAAAAGAGAGCAAAAGCCCGGGGATTTCGAAACTCTCACGGCACGTGTAGTAGATAGAGCGTTGCGTCCCCTTTTTCCAAAAGGGTTTCTCTATCCTACCGTCATTACCGTCATGGTGCTGAGTGCCGACAAAGAGAGCGACCTGCAAGTACTCGCCCTCAAAGCCGCAAGTGCTGCGCTCTATATCTCCGATATTCCGGTACGAAAGGCAGTAAGCGGGATTAGAGTGGCTAAAATCGACGGGCAGATCGTTTTCAATCCGACTTTAAGCCAACAAAAAGAGAGTACCCTCGATCTCTACTTGGCAGGAACGAAAGAGGAGCTTTTGATGATAGAGATGGCGGCCATCGGTACCTACCGTACCGAGGTGGTGCCCACGACGCTCGATCCCATGATGGATCCCACACTAGCTGAAGAGGTCGTTACTATCAAAGAGCCCAATGCTATGAATGAAGAGGAGCTCGCCGGCATCATAGAGCAGGGTAAGGAGCTCTTGAGCATAGAGTGCGCGGAGTATGAGAAGTATTTCATCGAAAGTGCCAAGCCGATGTTAGAGCTTGAGCTCCAGCCAGAAACTATCAACGACGAAATCTGGGTCTATATCGATGAAATTTATGCCCAGGCTATAAAAGATGCCGTCAATGCTATGGCAAAGAGTGAACGCAACGAACAACTCAAAGAGATCGCCAAGCAGATAGCCGAGGATGAAGTGGCAAAAGAGCAGGGCTGGGAGTATGAGACTATCTACAAAGTAGTGGAAAAATATAAGCGTATGATCGTGCGCAAGATGATTCTCGAAGAGGGGCGCCGAGCAGATGGACGGGGCCTTAAGGATGTGCGTCCTATCGATATAAAAACCAACATATTGCCTTCTGCGCACGGTTCGTGTCTCTTTACGCGCGGTGAAACGCAAGCCCTCGTGGTGTGTACCATCGGAGAAAAGACCGACGCGCAGATGTTCGAGACGCTAACAAGCAGCGGTCCGGAGTATGAGCACTTTATGGTGCACTACAACTTCCCCGGCTTTAGTGTCGGCGAGGCCAAACCGATAAGTGCTCCCGGGCGTAGAGAGCTCGGACACGGAAATCTGGCGCGCAGAGCCCTCGAACCTGTAGTGGATGTACCTCAAGATAAGACCTATCGCCTCGTCTCGGAAATCCTCGAGTCCAACGGCTCATCCTCTATGGCTACGGTATGTGGCGGGGCGCTGGCGATGCGAGCGGCCAATATCGAGCTTGCAGACCTTGTGGCCGGTGTGGCTATGGGGCTCGTGGTCGAGGATGAGAAATATGCCATATTGACTGATATTATGGGCCTTGAAGACCATGACGGGGATATGGATTTCAAAGTAGCAGGCACCCATGATGGCGTGACGGCGATGCAGATGGATATTAAACTTGGCGGTATCAAACACGAAATCCTCAAAGAGGCCCTCGCTCAGGCCAAGGAGGCAAGACTCCATATTCTAGATATCATGAAAAAAGCGGAAGAGAAAATAGTCGTCAACGAAGAGAATCTACCAAGCACCGAAACGATTACGGTAAATCCCGCAAGCATCGTGCATATCATCGGGCAAGCGGGAAAAACCATCAAAGAGATTATCGAAAAATTCGAAGTGAGTATCGACATCGACAGAGAAAAAGGCAAAGTGCGCGTTACCGGCAAAAACAAACCAAAGGTCATAGCTGCCTGCGAGCATATCCAAAATATTGCAAACAAGCAGGCACCCAAACCGGTGACCTTCGAGCCGGGACAGATTGTAAAGGGGCGTGTCAAACGCACGACCACTTTCGGTGCGTTTATTGAGCTGCCTGGTGGTGTGGATGGTCTTTTGCATATCTCTAAACTAGGTCCGGGACGCGTCTCTCGAGTCGAAGATGTGGTAAGCGAAGGGGATGAGGTGGAAGTGGAAGTACTTAGCCAAAAAGGGCACAAGATAGAGCTCGCTCTTCGCCAAATTCTCAAACGTAATGGGTAAAAGACTCTTCGTAGGACTATTTGTGAGCATGGCTCTCGCTTTTGGAGGGGTTTTAATACCCTTCTACCACTATCCTGCCTACAATGACACTAAGATATCCTATCTCATCTCTTTGAAGCAGCGCTACCCCGATGTAGCGATGTTTGTCATTATCAATCCCGACAATGGCTATGTGAGAAAGAGGCTGTATAATTTTGCCTTCGCTATCCGAAGACTCCAGCGAGCCGGTATCCATCCGCTGGGGTATGTCCATACCGATTATGGCAAGAGGCCGATAAAAGAGGTAGAGGCCAACATCGAAGCATGGGATAGCATCTATGGCAAATGGGGATTAGAAGGAATATTTTTCGACGAGGTCAACGGTACAAAGAAGCTGCTTGAGTACTACGCACCCCTTATTTCGTATGCACGAGGCAGGTTTCGCTATGTGGTCCTCAATCCCGGTACATCCATAGCACCGGAGTTTGAAAAACTGGCAGATATCATCGTCACAAACGAATCTAACTCTACGACGCACTATTGCGAACTCAATGCTACGAAAAACGCGCTGTTATTACATTCGACCAAAGAGCTCAATCTCAGCCAAGATGTTTTTGAACGTTATGACTTTATTTATGTAACACCGCAAAAACTACCTAATCCTTGGAGAAATATCTCTCCCTTTTTAGAAGAAATCATGAAAAGTCTCGCCCATCGAAAAAAAGAGGGGTGTTTCAATTAATTTTAAAGATTGGTAGTGTAGAATTTCGGCGTGCGAAGTGATAAGTAGGGACACGCAAGCCGAACGGACTTCGCAAAGAGAATTAGGAGGATTTTATGAAAAAGCTGCTTCTTTTGCTCGTCGCATTTGCCGGCTTTGCTTTCGCAGGTGAAGGTGAAAGCATGATTCAGGCATACAGCGTTCTCGCTGCTGGTGTAGGTCTTGGTATCGCTGCAGCCGGTGGTGGTATCGGTATGGGACATACTGCAGCTGCTACAATCGCCGGAACTGCGAGAAATCCAGGTCTTGGCGGAAAACTTATGACTACAATGTTCATCGCATTGGCGATGATCGAAGCGCAAGTTATCTATACGCTTGTAATTGCGCTTATTGCTCTTTACGCAAACCCATTTTTAGGGTAAAATAACACCGAGGCTTTTGCCTCGGCGTTCTTATGCGGCAGTGGCGGAACTGGTAGACGCGCAAGGTTGAGGGCCTTGTGGGAGTTAATCCCGTGGAGGTTCGAGTCCTCTCTGCCGCACCATAAAACTAAAAAGAGTTTTAATGAAACGTCTCCTGATTGGATTGACGGCTTCTTCACTTCTTCTATTCTCCCAAGAATGTGTCTATCACGCAACTCAAAAGAAAATCCACGACAAAGAGGATGAAACGTTTTTGCAACGATTTCCTAAAGGACATGTGATCCATAAAGGCGGTTACTATCGTTTCATCTCCGGTCCTTACACTTCCCAAGAACTATCAAAAGTCCTGGCCAAAGCGAAGCGCTACAACCACGATGCCTATGCGGACAGATGTCGCTATATAGATGGAGAAGCCGATACGGTCGCTACGAGTGAGAAGACCTTCTCGCCGACGGAGGAATCGGTACAAGAGCCTATCCAGGTGGTGGAGGCACAGGATTATTCTATCCAGACCACCGAACAGACAATTCCGAGTGTCCAAGAGTACTATGGCAACGGCTCAGTTACAAAGAGTGAAGAACGGCAAAACGAGTCCAACGAGACCGCGCAGGATAAAAGCACATCAAAAAGAGTCCAAGAGGAAACGAACAGTACGGAACGCATCGATAATATGATTGAAAATCTTGCAAATGTCCAAGGTGCTTATACACTCACTTTCCAAGAGTTTATGCACCGTTTTTTCCAAAAAGATTTCAATGCGCGCAATCTCGATTACGATAGAAAACTTGAAGAAATTGAAGCGCTCATCGAGCAAGACGGTTACGATTGGAATTTTTATGCCAGTGCCTCTTTAAATTATGGCAAATTTATTGATTATGACCTTACGGTGGATAAAGAGCTTACGGCCAACATCGGTCTCAATGTGGATAAACGCCTTTTTGATAGCGGGTTGCTGACAAAAAATCTCGTATTAGGTCTCAAAAAACGGCTAGCTCGTCTCAATTATCTCTCTGCAAAAGATAAAATAGCCCTCTATGCTCTCGATATCTATGCTCAAGGCTATCTCAACCAAAAACTCAAGAGTCTGTACAAAGATGATTATGAAACACAAAAAGCTATGCTGGCACTCATACAAGAACGTAAAAAAGCCGGCCTCTCATCGAAAGTGGATGTAATCGATGCTAAAAATGATTTGATGGAACTTAAAAAAACTATTTTGCGCCAACTCTACGACTATCTTTACAGCGATTTTCTCATTCGCAATACTCTCGAGCTCCATACGAAAGAGCCGATTGAGCTCCAAGAGTTCGGTATCGCTCCTAACGGCGAGGACGTAACGAAAATGTATAAAGAGGCTTTCTATAACAATAGCGCTCTCAATGCACAACGCATGCGAGCAAAGGTGGCGAAAGCCGAACTCAAAAACCGTGAAAACTCCTTTTTGCCTATTGTGGATTTGACTGCAAGTGTGGCTTATGAGTATAAAAAAGATTTCGCATACGATCCCGCAAAAAGCGCTAATGGACTCAACTATAACGCAGGCATCAACGTCAAGATTCCGATCTACTCTTCGGAAAATAGATCGATCTATACCGAAAGGGCGAAGCTGGAATACCTAAAACAGCGTAACTTGACACTCCAGCAAATTCGCGATCTTACTCGTGATATTCACAAAACCTACAATGAAATAAAGAGATTGCAGACAAATCTCGATATTGTCGATAAGCAGCTAAGTCTTATGAAAGAGAAGATGTTTTTGGTCAAACAGCGTTATGTAGCTGGACTCTCTCCTTACCGCGATTATTCCGATGCTTTGAAAAACTATCTTGCGTATATGCGCGAAAAGGCGATTTTGGAAGTGCAGATACTCCAAAATGCCGCGCTGCTCAACACTCTGCAGGGTCACCATCTCTTCTATGGCGAGGATTAAGGTCGTCTGGACCGGTGAGGGGACCTATCCCTATGCCACCGGAGGGGTCAGCACCTGGGCGGATCTGCTCATAAAAGAGCTGCGCAATATCGACTTCGTCCTTTTACCTATTATGATGCACCCCTATATGCAGACGAAATATGATCTTCCTCCGAATGTAGTAGACACCATAAACGTGCCTCTGTGGGGGACGGAAGAGCCTACAGAATATATCAAAAACATTGAGTTTGCGCGTATCTACCAAGCTAAACTCAAAACCCATCATGAACTTGACATCGCACGCATAGAGCCCATTATACGCAATCTCTTGGATCATATCTTTCGCATCCGTGAGGACCTCGATAGTCTGGGCGATGATTTAGTTCGACTCTATGATTATTTCAATGAATTTGATTATTATGAGGTTTTTCGCAGCCAAGAGTTATGGCAAATCTACAAAGACTTTATGCTTCGCTATTATCAAGAGACACAGCACAATCCACCCACGGTTTTCGATCTCATAGAGGGTTTGCGTTATCTCTTTCGTTTTTTTATAGCTATTCTCCCCGAACTACCCAAAGCGGATGTCTACCACTCTTCTGCCGCGGCTTTTTGCGGCTTACCCTGTATCATTGCCAAAAAGAAACACGGTAGTAAATATCTTCTGACAGAGCACGGGATATACATACGCGAACAGTATCTTTTCGCATCGCGTAGGCAGCTACCTCTGCGTACGAAGGAGTTTTTACTGGGTCTTATCACATTGGTTTCTAAACTCAATTACCATTTTGCAGATGTCATCAGCCCCGTGTGCAACTACAATAAACGATGGGAGATAAAATGGGGTGTGCCGGAAGAGAAGATACATACCATCTATAACGGCATCGATGTTTTGAAATTCAAAAAAGTCCCCGTCAAGCGTGACGGGCGTCCCACCGTAGTGATGGTAGCACGATTTGAGGCTCTCAAAGATATAGAAACTTTCATTCGATGTGCAAAACTCGTGGCGCGTCAAATTCCGAATGTCCATTTCAAACTCTACGGTCCAAAAGTGGATGAAGAATATTATGAGAAATGTATGAAACTGGTAGACGAACTTGAAGTGCATGAAAACTTTACGTACATGGGTCCTACCTCTAACCCCGTAGCTGCATACAACGAGGCCGATGTAGTGATGCTTACCAGTATCTCCGAAGCCTTTCCTTTCGTGGTCATCGAAGCGATGGCCTGTGAAAAGGTGGTGGTCTCCAGCGATGTGGGTGGTACCAAAGAGGTGCTTGAGGGATATGGAGTTATAGTCAAACCAAAAGATTATGAAGGATTCGCCAAAGGCGTTATCGAGTTTTTGCAAAATCCCAAAAAAGCGCAAGAACTGGGAAAAGCGGCGCGCCAAGTAATTCTCAACGGTTTTACGACTGAAGATATGGTCAACAACTATTGGAATCTCTATAAAAAGATGAGTGGCCATGGATGAAAAACTCAAAGAGCTCTATCTGGCTATTACCGAAAATCGCGGGGAGCCTCTCGATTTTTGGGAGATAGCCGCACTTTTGGAAGTGTACGGTATTCGTGATGTAGATGCAGCAGAATACGGCTATGCAAATGTTTTTGAGCTGGCGCAAGCTTTAGAGAAGTATAAAGATATCAAAACCTACCCCAAAGTCAATCTCGTCCAGACCCAAGAGATTCCTCCTTTGCGCAGGCGTATCGTGCAAAACTACTTAAAAGGCCTTGCATTTGCGGTGCCGATGTTTATCCAGATTCTGTTTACACTCGTTTTCGGTTTTGCTCTGTGGTCCAATACATCCATAAATGTCATGCAGGCGACTTTGATTGCTTTTGGGACTTTTTTGGCGATGATTATTACAGGCGGCATGGCGCAAGTGATAGGGCGCAAGGGTCTTTACTACATCAAAATGAACGAAGATATTTTGGCGGCAAAGGTGATGGAAAACTTCTTTTTTGCAGGACTAGCCGTCATTATAGTATCTGCGCTTTTGTTTACGCTTTTTAATCAAATTTTTAATGTAGTTGACATCAGCTTCTTTTACTACTTTATTGCAGCCTTCGTGACTCTATCTATTCTCTTTTTGATATTTGCCGTCTATTATGTTTTCGAAGACTACACGACTATCGTCTATTTCGTTTTGGGTGGGATAGCGATTGTCTTTCCTTTGCACTACGTTTTCGGCATGCCCTTTCCCGGAGTGCAGTTTGTAGCTATAGCGCTTTTGGATATCGTGGCGTTTTATTTCATGCTCAAGAAAATCCGTAACCTTCGCAAAAAAAGCGAAGCTGAAGGGGAGCTGCTTCCGCGCGTTTCAATGCTTATCTATACTCTATTACCCTTTTTTATCTATGGGCTTTTTTACTTCATTTTTTTGGTACTGGATCGTCTCATAGAGTGGAACACCAACGCGTTAGAGCAGGGGATTTTCATCTGGTTCGACGTGCAGTATGAAGTGGGTTTGGATATGGCGATGATAGTATTGATTCTTCTGATGGGCTTTTTGGAAGTGGTGGTGTACGAATTGCTCTATCGTATCAACGAGCAGGTCTTTGAGTACCCACTGCATCGCTACCAAGATTTCAACGACTACTTTAGCAAATTTTACGCCAAAATAAACCGCTATTACATTCTTTTTAGTCTCGCTTCATTTGCAGTGACGCTCCTTTTGGTATTGATTTTAAAAGCGACCGTCTCTATCGATCGTTTTCCCTTTAGTGGAGATTCGATGCTCGTCTTCGTAGTGGGTGCAGTGGCTTATATGTTTTTGACCCATAGTTTGATGAATGCCTTAATTCTTTTTTCTTTTTCTCGTCAGCACGTTGTGACCAAGGCTATAGTGACTGCCACGATAGCGGATTTTTTCATAGGTATGGTTGCGAGCCACATGATATATAAACATTACGCGGTGTTTGGGCTTTTGGCAGGGAGTTTGGTCTTTTGGTACATGACCTATAAATATGTCAAAAAAATGTTCGATAATATGGACTACTATTACTATTCGGCATATTAGGAGAAATTATGAAAAAACTTATAGCGTTTTTGGTTTTGGCACTGTTTTTTGCCGGATGTGCGTCTAAAGTAGAGGAGTTATCGAACGCTACGATGCCGCAAGAAAAACTCTCGGTTTGTAATACGCAGCTGCCCGACTATTTCCAAAACAGCGGCAAAAGCGCCATATTTAAACGCTTCCCTTTTGTGACGCTGCGCAAGGACGTGGATGTCAAGGGTAAGTTTGATGATCGTTTCTATGCCGGCCTCGATCTTGTCTATAATGCCAAAAATATAGAGGATGTCGATTTTTGGAAGCTCCGTGATGAGCCTAAAAGCCTCGACTATATTTATATCTTGCCCTTGTGGATAAAAGACTATAGAAAGCTTACGGGCGACCTTTTTACCAATATCTGCTACTCCTATAATCTTTCCGAAGAGCAGCAGCAAATTCTCAAAGAGTGGATAGCCCAAGGCGGGAAACTTTGGGTGGAATTTGGCGTCTTTTCTACCAAGTACGACCTTTTTAATCGCAACGGCGAAATCGCCCAAGCCAAAATCCATCGTCTCGTACGAAGCGACCTAGAGGGTCTTCGCTTTTTGGATACGCCTTACCGTACTTTTTTGATGCGATCGAAAAACCTCGATTTTATCAACTACCAAAGCACGTACAAAGCGTTTGAAATCGACCAGAGGCGTTCTAAACTTGAAGGCATTCGCAGGCTTCGCGTCGATATAGATAACTACCTTGAAAACTACATCGTGCTCGAAGGCGAACCGCTCGTCGTAGATAGAAGCGGACGCACACTAGTAAGTATCAAATCATATGGCAACGGCTATATCATTTCGCTCTTGCCCTTTGAATACAAAGATGCATACTTTGATGGAGAGCTTCTGCGATGGAAGCTGCTCTTTTATACGCTTAAACTGCAGTAATTTTCGCTCATGGGTCATACAAGGCATTTTTATATCGACTTTTCCATAGTCGATAGGGTGCTTTTTCTCAATATCCCCTATACCGTTTTGCTCTTTGTTATCGCCTATCTTCTCTTTATCGTAGTACCTCGTATCGTTTTTCCGCAGCGATATGCGGGGGGAGGTATAGAAAACATCATTTCAAATATTTTGTACATGCTCGTTTTCATCGAGCTTGTTGTTCCTTTATTGATACTATTAAAAATCTTCAATGTCATCACGTTTATTTTTGCACTTATCCTGGCTAAAATCTTTTTCGTCAAATTCGTCTATAAGCAGTCCGTGACCCTCTATTTTTTGCGTCTTAAAAGCAAATTCCTTAGCGCCGTATATGATTTTATAGACGATTATGAAAATATAATCAAAGCGTACATGGCTCGAAAACGTGAGGAGTTTCTGCTCTATTTCAAACATTTCGATTACTACATCTTTTTTAAAAAGGTGCTTATTTTTGCGATTTTCGCGCATCTCCTCTACATCATCGGATATCGCTGCTTCATCTCGATGGCAAATCCCCTACCCGATACCAGCCAGTTTGTCGAATGGGTAGCTATGCTCGATAAAAACGAGCTCTATTGGGACAATAAAACGGCAGGTGCCGATTTTTACGGTATTTCCGTCCTCATATTCGTGCTCCACAAATTTACCCAAATAGACTCTATTATTCTTTTTAACATCTATCCGCTTTTACTTATTACGTTTCTCTTTTTCGGTGTCTATTTCGTACTCAAGCGTTTTAGTGTTTCGAGCCTTATCGCTTTGGCGGTTTTGCTTATTTACGGCTCCGTTCTTTTGGGTTCACCTTGGGACGAGTATTTGGCGACGGAATTTGTCTCTACCAAAGACCCGGATATCGTCTCCTTTTTAGGGTTTAAAATATACAATATGACCCAAGAGCATCTGCGCCTTTTAGGTCCCACTTCGCCGGCGATGCAGCCTCTTTTTCGCTACTTTAGCGGAATGGCGTATGAGCATTCGTCAACGCTCTTTTTGATCAACCTTTTTTATCTCATAAAAGCCATCGATACGCAAAAAAGTCGCTATTTGATCAATTACACGCTCTCTTTGATGTTGGTTTTCATCCTCCACGGCGGTGGAGCCATCGCATTGATAGTGCCTTCTATCCTTATCGCCCTCAATGCCCTAGTTTTCTTCAAGCTTACATGGTCGCTGCTGGGTCGAGGTATTGTAGCGATTCTCATCGCGGCAATATTCGGTAACGGCTGGATACTTTCGATGATTAAATACGGTATTCCAGACGATATCGGTGCTGCCGCTCCCTTTTTGGATAAGCTGTTGCAAAACAAAAGCGCCGTGCAAGAGATTGTAGAAACGAGTATCGAGAGCGTTACCATTCCTCATATTACATGGGTGCATGGCGCTATTTTGGGGTTTACTCTCTTTTTTTACCTCCTCTCGCTTATCCAAAAAAAACGTTTCTATTTTAGTAGTTTTCTCCTCATTCCCGTGGGCGTTTTGATACTCTATTTTGCGCAAAATCTCGGTTTGCCCGAGCTTGTGCACCCCAGGCGTGCGGCAGAGTATCTCTATCTGGGTACTACCGTGGTGCTCGCATGTCTTTTGAAGTTCTTTTTGTACAATCCGTTGCGTCTTGCGTCGAAAAAATGGTATAAAAAAATATTTTTAGGGTTTGTTTATATATTGCTATTCTTCTCTTTTTTTGGCGTTCCCCATTATAAGAATAGCGACAGCTACAGAAAATTTGTCAACTTCATCCAATACAGCGATGTCCCATATTTCCTTTATAAAATCATACAATCCAACGAGCCGCTTACTTGGACCGTGGTTTCGTATATACAAGAGTATTCAAAAGTGCTTGGCAAAGGGTATATCATACTTGCGAACGACTTTTTGCTCAAGTATAGCCCGACGGACAAATATCTTCGCATCCCTACAAAAAAGGTCTACATCATCATCGAACATATACCACATCGGTATGTGGGTATGGAGGAGTGGTACTATAG
>WGBB01000236.1 GCA_015494505.1 Nitratiruptor sp.
ACGATACGTGGGTGAAAAGAGACTTCATCCGCATCTACAAGGCTATTGCGAAAAACGGCCAAACGTCAGGCAAAAAGCTGATCGGCTATTTGCAAGAGGAGTTCACGAGCCCGATCCAAATCTTTTGCGACTACGAGCCGCCAAAAACGAAGATCCAACAACAGCCGGCCATAGCGAACAATGTGCTCAAAGTGCTACCAAACAAGAGGGTGCAAAATGGCTAGAAAGCCGGAACGCGAAAAGCGTCATATTTTCAGCGACAAGCGGTTTTATGCGGATTGTACAGAGTGTGGGATGCGGTATGAGAACGAAAGATATGAGAATACTATCAAGCGATGCTGTTGTGGGGCATTGCTGACATGGAACGATGCGAAAGAACTTAGAACAGTTGAGGGGGCGAAATGAAATTCATAGGTATCGGATTAGGGTTTTATATCAATGCCAAATATATTGAGCAAATAGAAGACAACGAAGGATGGATTGAGATAAAAACGAGCAAGAACGTAATTACTCTTGACTTTGAAAAATATTGCAATCCAGATGAAGATCCAGCGTATCTCAGCGGACTATTTCTTGTAGCGCTATTAAGGGCATTTGTGCGGGATAAAAGCATTATTCATATTGCTGATATTGAAGAGATTGCTGGGCGTGACTTTGGAAATTTTACCATAGAAGAAGAACCGAGGGATTAAAATGCAAAAAATCCTAGGCCACAAGAAAAAATCATCAAAAGCCAGCGAGCACCAAGAGCAGGCCACGTTCGTGCAATGGTGCAGAATCAACAAAATCCCAATCCTCGCCATCCCAAACGGCGTGTTTCTCAAAGACAGAGCCACGGCATACAAGATCATGGCCAAGATGAAGAGAGAAGGTCTCGAGCCCGGTGCGCCAGACCTCTTCATCCCAATACCAACGCAAAAGCATAGCGGGCTTTTCATCGAGATGAAGATACCTGGCGGGACGCTCAGCCAAAAGCAGAAAAAGTGGATCGACGATCTCAACAAGCGTGGCTACAAAGCAGTGGTCTGTTACGGAGCCAAAGAGGCGATGGAGGCACTGGAGGAATATTTGAGAGAAGGAGAACGCCGTGCATTTTGAGGTGAAGATCGAAGGCTTGGAAAAATTCCAGGCGCTAGTAGATTCGAAGGTCTGGTACAAGGCGCAAAAGTGTACAACGACCGAAATGGGCCGAAAGTTTCGCACGAGAGTGGTCAAAGACGTCAAAAAGGTCTACAACGTCAAAGCGAAAGATCTCAAAAAGCGAATCAGGACCCGTATCGAGAAGCGTTCGGCAGGCGATGTAGAGTGGCGGATGACCGTCAAGGGCAGCCCGATGAGTCTGACCCATTTTGGGCCAAGGCAAACGAAAAAGGGCGTGAGCGTTTTGATCAGGAAAGACGAAAGTAGAAAGATCCTTGCGAAGACGTTCGTGGCGAAGGGGCAAGTTTTTCAAAGGAAAGGAAAAGGGCGATTGCCGATCGTCGCAAAGAAAACTTTGTCGGCTCCCCAGATGTTTAACGAGAAGACAATGAAAGCGGCTTTTGAAGAGGTAAAAAGAGAGTATCCGAAGAGGTTTGAACATAACTTAAACTTTTATTTGAAAAAGATATGAAATGATGTGCGGGTCCTATCAGAGCTACCGAGGATGCGGTGCTTGCGACCCCCGTTTTTCGCACACACAAAGCTTGTGCAAGGTAGTTGACCGTGGAGGTGTGAGATAAACATTAATTGTCAATTTTTTATCGAGCGTCAATTGGTTTACACAATGTTGACAAAAGGTTACAAATGACCTTGGTTTCGCAAAGCCAGCTTGCCAAAGAGCTCAATGTTAGCAGACAATATATCAACAGGCTCGTCAAAAAAGGCATATTCGCCGAATGTCTCGAGGGGAAAAAGCTAAGGCTCGAGTGTGCAAAGAAAGCATATGAGGCAAGCAGAAAGATTTTCACACGCGATGCGAAATTTGAGCAAGCCAAGCAAGAGGCGATCAAGAAGACGCCTCAGGCCATCAAGCAAGATAGAGAACTTTTCAACGCGCAAAACGTTGAGGAGCTCGCCGAACTTTTGGTGGATGTTTTCAACCCGTCCCAAAAAGTCCAGATCATCAAGGAGTATTGGGCTGGTAAGCTCAACGAGATCAAATTTCTCAAAGAGAGCGGCAAGCTTGTAGAAAAAAGTGAAGTAGAAAACGAGCTCTATGAAGTCGCTCTTGCGATTCGGGAAAAGCTGCTTAATATTCCTATGCGTGTCGCGAACGATCTCGCAGGCAAAAGTGACGAGTTTGAGATCAGGCAGATTTTGGAAGATGAAATAAGAGAAGCGCTCGAAGATCTCTCAAGGAGCCTGAAAAATGGTTAGGGAGATTTTTGCCGAGGCCTTACTGCCGCCGCCAAAAGAGAGCATCAGCGAGTGGGCGGATAAATATCGCGTGCTGCCGAGTAAGGGGAGCGCCGAGCCTGGCAGATGGCGTACCAGCAAAACGCCGTATCTCAAAGAGATTATGGATGTGATGAGTCCGATGGACGAGACAAAAGAGGTCGTTTTTATGAAGGCAACCCAGATAGGTGGGACCGAGGTGGGGAACAACGTGATCTTCTACTATATGGACTACTATCCCAGCCCAATGCTGCAGATCCTGCACACAGAAGAGATCGCTAAGAATCACATGAAAGACAAGCTCATTCCGTCGATCAAGGCTATGGATCGGCTCAATAAAAAGGTTATTTGGGCGAAGAGCAATCAAGGTGGTACTACGCGAACCGAGATCCAGTTTAAAGGCGCAAGCTTGAAACTTGGATGGGCACAGACTCCATCCACTTTCGCATCTATGAGCCGCCGCATTGTGATCTGCGATGATATAGATCGATGGAAAGATGATGTGGGAAGCGAAGGGAATCCCGTGGCGTTGGCAAAAAGAAGGGCAAACGCTTTTCGCAACAAAAAGATCTTTATCAATTCGTCGCCTACTCAAAAAGGAGACAGTTTGATCGAGGAGGAGTTTAACGAAACGGACCAGAGACACTACTATGTGCCGTGCCCCCAATGCAGTGAATATGTAAGGTTTGAAAAAGAGCATTTCGTCTACGAATATGACGAAGAGCGAGGCGAGTTGACGAGTGACGTGAAGTTTTGCTGCCCCGAGTGTGGGAGCCTTATAGACGAGAGCAAAAAGATGGAGATGCTCCAAAAAGGCAAATGGATCCCTCATAATCCGAGATCCAGCAAAAAGGGGTATCGCTTGCCTGCTTTCTATTCGCCCTGGTTTACTTGGCAAGAGGCCTTTAGCGAATACGTCAAGGCGCTCAAAAAAGAGAAAGAGGGCAAGATAGAGTTTATGAAGACGTGGGTGAATACCATAGAAGCGTTGCCGTATGAAAACCGACTCGAAGTGACGGAGCTGTCCGTCGAGATCGAGGATCTTTTGCAAAGGCGAGAGAACTATCCGGCTGATGTACCGGACGGTGTGCTGGTACTCACTGCCGGCGTGGACACGCAAGACAACCGTTTCGAGATAGAGGTGGTCGGCTGGGGCGAAGGTTTGGAGAGCTGGAGTATTGAATATGCGATCATTCCAGGCGATCCGGCAAACAAAGAGACGCAAGAAGCGCTCGATCTGTTTCTTAAAAAGCGTTTCTCGTATGAAGGAGGCAGCGAGATAGGCATCTATGCGGTGTGCGTCGACACGCAGGGGCATAAAACGCAGGCGATGTATGAGTTTTGTAAAAAGCGATTTTTGAAAAAGATATTTGCAATTAAGGGGAGCAACAAACAAGATGCCCCCATTACCACGGGTCGTTTTTCGCTAAGCAACAAAGGCAAAGTGCCGCTCTTTCACATAGGAGTCAACGCGGCTAAAGACGAAATCTATTCGGCTTTGGAAGTTGATACTCCGGGACCTCTTTATTGCCACTTCCCAGACAAGGAAGCCTACGATGAAGAATATTTCAAGCAGCTTTTGGCCGAAAAGCGGGTCAATGGCGTATGGAAAAAGCGGGGACGGAAGCGTAATGAAGCGATTGACTGCCGTGTCTATGCAAGGGCGGCACTCGCAATAGCTGGTGTGGATGTGGATGAACTGGCCAAACGAGACAAGATACTCAAATTCTCCAAAAAAGAGACCAAAAAGAGACGACTTCTGAGTAAAGGGATTGGATGAGAAGCAACAAAAAGAAGATGCCTACTACGCAGATCAGACCATCGGTGACGATCGAGACGGCCATGGTGCTCCAGATCTTGTCTGAAAAAGAGGGGAAATCTCTTGGAGTAGTGCTTGAAGAGATTCTCCAAGAGAGTGAAAAGTTCAAGAAGGCGAGGGAGAGGCTTTATAGAATATAATCTTGAAATTTAGATAAAAGTCGGATTGGGTTAATCTATATTGTATTTTGGTTGTAAAGAATATATTAAAAGACACTCCAACAAAGAGGCGTCACGGTCATTTCTCGTTTCGCAAACCATTATTGAACTTGTATAATGATGTAGACATCTTTTTAAACATTGTTTGTCAGTTTCCGCACATATATAATTTTCTTTCCGCCGTATATTATTTGCCAGATTCGCATTCGATGGATCGCAATTTAATTGTTTCTGGAGTCTGTCTTTCAAACCGTGAGACGAGAGTGCTTTGCCCACATATACAACTTTATCGTTTTTATCAAGAAAGATGTAAACGCCAGGTTTATTGACATAATTTTTTAGTCTAGTTAAATCATTTTCACCATTCAAATTAAGTAATTCAGTAATGCCGATTTTATCATAATTGATAATAATCGTATGGAGAGCATTTTTAACTATTTCTAGAAATAGTTTAATTAAATCATCCATTTCCAAGTTATCCATTTTCCTCTTTTTAGCACCAAATTTCACTCCCTTACATTTTATCAAAAATTGTTTATCCTTATGAAAAAAAGGATCGTATTGTCTGCGTGGACTTTGGAAGAGGCGAAGCAGTATCTTGAAGAAGCGCTCGATGCCAGAAGCAGGATTTTGCGTGCGCAAGAGTACGGTATTGGCGATAGGAAAACCAAGAGAGCCGAACTTGAGCAGATAAACGAAGATATCCGCTTTTGGCGCAAAGAGGTGGATCGACTTGAGCGCGCTCAAAGAGGCAAATCGTTCGTAGTGGGCTACGGAGTGAAGAGTGGTTAAGCCAAGCATCCTCGATAGACTCATCTATTTTATCAGTCCGAGCGCCGGCGTGAAGCGTCTCCAATCCAAGCTTGCCCTGAGCTATTACACAAACTCGTACGAGGGCGCTTCCACACAGAAAAAATCTCTCAAAAACTGGTTTGGGACTCTAAAAAGTGCGGATCGCGATGATATCCCGTCTCTCAATATTCTGAGATCCCGCAGCCGCGATCTTTATCGTAACGATCCACTAGTAACGGGTGCGATCGAGACCAATATCGACAGCGTCGTGGGAGCGGGACTCAGAGTTCAGGCGCAGATAGATTACGAGTATCTAGGGCTGAGCGAAGATGAGGCGATAGAGTGGGAGAAGAGAGCGGAGCGGCTTTTTGGTTTTTGGGCGCGAAGTGTCAACGCAAGTGCAGATCGGCAAAAAAACTTCTATGAGCTCCAGCAAGTAGCGCTCGCCTCTGCGCTACTAAGCGGGGATGTATTCGCCATTTTGCCTGGCATCAAGAGAAATTTTTGGGACTTCGAGACCGCCGTGAGTCTCATCGAGGCAGATAGAGTCTGCAACGAAAACAATATGCCGGATTCCGACGATCTTGCTGGCGGTATCTGTATAAATAGATGGGGAGAGCCCATCGAGTACCATGTCCTGAAAGTCCACCCAGGAGGATACGGCTTCTCGCAAGAATGGATCAAGATCCCGGCTTGGGGCAAGAGCGGACGGCGCAACGTGATACATCTCTTTCGGCAAGTCAGGCCGGGGCAACGAAGAGGCGTGCCCTACCTCGCCCCTGTTATCAAACATCTCAAGCTTTTGGGAGATTACACGGAAGCGGAGCTCACCGCAGCGCTCATCAATGGCCTCTTTACGGTCTTTCTCAAGAGTGCCGAGAGTGCATTCGACGAAGATAATGAGCTCAAGCTTGGGCCTGGCGCGATCATCGGCTTGGCCGGGGATGAGAGCATAGAGGTGGCAGATCCCAAGAGACCCAACAGCGCCTATGACGCGTTCGTTCGTGGCATCATAGAGCAGATAGGAGTGGGTCTCAACATTCCATACGAAATTTTGATGAAGCACTTTACCTCTTCTTATACGGCCGCACGGGCTTCGTTTTTGGAAGCGTGGAGAGCTTTCAAGACGAGGCGCGCGTGGTTCGTAAACGGATTTTGTCAGCCTATCTACGAGATGGTCATCACAGAAGCTGTGCTCAAAGGCTATTTGGATGCGCCCGGGTTTTTGGAAGATCCGCTCGTGCGAGCCGCATATCTCAAAAGCACCTGGTACGGACCGACACCGGGACAGATAAACGAAAAGGTGGAAACATCAGCAGCTGCGCAAAGAGTCCAGGAAGGATTTTCCACAAGAGAAAAAGAGGCTGCCGAGATGAACGGTACGGACTTCTTTGAAAACGTGCGCAAGGCGAAAAGAGAAAACAAAGCCCTCGTGGCAAGTGGCCTCAAAACTATCAAAACAGCGAAGGAGATCAAATGAGCTATGCACTGCTGCAGCTGGCCAGCAAGCCGTGGCTGATGGAAGCCAACTGGTTTCGCGTGGCCATAAACATCGCAAGCCGCAATCCACCGGCTACTGGCTTGGAGGGAGAGTTTGCCTCTATGATCGAAAAAAGAGCCCTCTCACTGGGTGATGGCAAACAAAAAGAGACGAGGTTCACGGAAAAACGAGGCAATGTTGGGATCTTGCACATACGAGGCCCCATCGTGCGCTATGCCGGAATGATGGAGCTAAGCGCCAATGTGCGCAGTCTCGAGACATACGCAAAAGAGTTCAAGTCGCTGGAAAACGATCCGAGCATCGAAACGATCGTGCTCAACATAGATAGCCCAGGCGGCGAGGCGGCCGGTATCAGCCAGTTTGCCACCTATGTGCGCAATTCTCCCAAAAAAGTGGTGGCGTATGTGGACGATCTCGGAGCGAGTGCGGCGTATTGGATCGCGAGTGCGGCGAGCAAGATTTATGCGAGTACTACGGCTTTTGTGGGAAGCATTGGCGTTGTCTTCACCCTCATAGACGACAGCGAGAAGCTCAAAAAAGAGGGTGTGGAAAAGATCGAGATCGTAAGCGTCCAAAGCCCAAAGAAGCGCCCCGACATCAAAAGCGAAGAGGGCAAAAACCAGGTGCAAGTCTGGGCCAACGATTTTGCTGCCGAGTTCGTCAAAGCCGTGGCACGCTATCGCAAAGTGAGCGAGGAGTACGTGCTGGAGAATTTCGGCCAAGGCGACTTGCTCATCGCCAAGCGTGCAAAAGACGTGGGGATGATCGACGAGATCATGACTTTCGAGAAGCTCATCAAGAGCTTAGCGAAAAATTCAATCTACCAAAAAGGAGTAAAGATGAACAACACCGAGCAAACGCAAATCACCGCAGACTTGGTGAGAGAGCAATATCCGCAAGTCTATGAAGAGATCTTCAAGGCGGGCGCCGAAGCGGAGCGAAAGAGAATCCAGGCTATCGAGGATCTTGGAAGTTTTACGGGCTACGAAGAGCTTGTGAGAAAGATGAAATTCGACGGCGAGAGCACGGCCGAAATGGTGGAACTGGCGATTTTTAGGGCTGAGCGGGAGAAAAAGCAAAAAGTGGCTGCCCAGTTTAGAGAGGATGGCTCAAAAGCGGCCGCACTCTTGGCGGAAGCAGGAACGGTTGCCGCAGGAGACGGTGGAGCGGCTCCGAAAGAGCCGAGTCCTTACGCAAAAGTGCTTGAAAAATTCAAAAGGAGTAAATGATGGGCGTAATCATCGGTGACGTGATCGTAACGGATAGCGGTCTGGTAGCAGCCGGCAACTACAAAGCCGGTGCGGTGCTGGGACTTGCGGGGGGCAAGCTGAAACTCTGCGACAAAAATGCGACGGACGGCAGCGAAAACCCCTATGCGGTGCTGCTGGAAGACGTGAACAGCGATACGGACAGAGTCGCTCCGATCCTGCTTCTAGGCGAAGTGGATAGAGGAGCTTTGAGCTTTGGCCAAAACTGGAGTCTCGACGAGATCGTCGTAGCTCTTCGCAATATCGGAATCTTTGCAAAAGGAGTAGTAAATGGCTGATTTGACGAGTCTTTTTGATACCCGCGAGTTGATCGCGGTGGCGAACCAGGTGCCCACTGCCGGCACGTTCTTGCAAGATACCTTTTTTGGCAAGGAAGATACGAGCACAAGCGAGTACGTAGATATAGAGGTGCGCAAAGGCAAAAGAACGCTGGCCCCCTTCGTATCACCTAAAGTAGCTGGAAAAGTGGTCAAAGGTTCTACCCAGAGCGTGCGAAGCTACAAGCCAGCCTACATCAAAGAAAAATGGATCACTGAGGCTGATGAGATCATCGGCAAAAGTGATACGGTCTTCTATGCCGAAAGTAAAAATATCGCCGAGATCGTAGCCGAAAGAGTGGCGAGAGAGACCCAAGAGCATAAAGAGAACATCGTCCGTCGCATTGAGTGGATGGCGGCGCAAGTGCTCACTACCGGCAAAGTGGAAGTCAAGGGTGAGGGCGTCGAAGATGTGATCGATTTTGGCTTCGACGCTAACCAGTTTGTAGCGCTCACAGACAACACGTGGGACGGAGCAAGCGTCGATCCAATTGCCATGATGCGTGAATGGAGACGCGAACGTGTCAAGGCTGGAGGTATCGCGCCAAATGTCGCGGTGTTCGGTAGCGATGCCATCGATGCTTTCATCAAAAATCCCAATGTCGAGAAAGCTCTCGATATGCGTCGCATGGATCGCGGTATGATCGATCCTCAGACATTGCCGCAAGGCGTGACCTACTGGGGCTACATCAAAGAGATCGCCACGGATATCTACAGCTATGACGAGTGGTATGTAGATCCAGAGACGGGCGAAGAGAAAGCGATGGTGGATCCAAAAGGCGTGATCTACGGCAGCGACAAGACCCAAGCCAAGCGCGTCTACGGAGCTATCAAGGATCTCAAGGCGCTGACCGCGACGAAGTTTTTCCTCAAATCGTGGGAGGTAGAGGATCCAAGCGCTCGCTATATGCTTTTGCAATCCGCTCCTCTCGTGGTGCCTGTAGAGGTGGACGCTTTCATGTTTGCCAAAGTCCTTGCATAAGGAGCTGTGATGAAACAGATCAAGCTGGTAGCAAATGCCAGGATCTCCACATCCAAAGGCAGTTTTTCTGCCGGGGATGTGTTCGAGATCGAGGAGCAGTATGCGAAAAGGCTGCTGGAGCAAGGCTATGCGAAGCTCTACGAGGCAAAGGATGAGCAGAGTATCCAGATCAACCCCGAAGTGGAACTGGGCAAACTCAAAGCAGACGAGCTCAGAGAGCTTGCCGAAGCGATAGGCTTTGACGGTAAAGATCTCAAAAAAGCGGAGCTCATCCAAAGAATTATCGAAGAGGCGCAAAAGAGCGAAACGTTTGCTGCGATCTTGCAGATGAGCGCAGATGAAATTTTGGAGCAGCTTGGTGAATAGATTTTGGCAGGATCTACAAGAGGACATCGACAATGTCTTTTTGAACGAAGAGGAGTTCGCCGTAGAGGCGACTCTTCTTTGCGATCAAGTCCAAAAAAAAGTGAAGATCATCTTCGCTATAGACCCCGAACTCGTCTTCAACAACGAATTTGCCTCAAAAGCCCCCTATATTTACATAAAAGAATCAGACCTTCTATGCGATAAGCCAAAAATTTCTTGCAAATATGGCACTTTCTCTACTCTGTATAAAGAGGATGATGGAAGCGGAATAGTGAAAATTTACATCAGCAAAGATGAAGCCCAAAGAGTGTCCTTTTGATTTTTTAGCACCATTTTTCACTCCCTTACTTTTACCCCCTTCCTTGTCTATACTTTGAAAAAACAAAAAGGCTTGCCTTGCGAAGAAGCGAAATAGTGGCCGCGATCATAGATGCGCTCAAGCCACTTGGCGTACCGCTCTATGAGTGGCGAGTGGCACCCGCTGAATATGAAGAGCTGCCCATCATCGTGGTGCGTGACAAAGAAGATCATATCGATGCCACTGAAGTTTCAGCAAGCGCGAAGCATACGATGCAGATAGAGATCGAATATACCACTGCAAAGAGCGATTTGAGTGCGCAAGATATTCGTAAGGCCGTATCTTCAATTTTCGCAGCTATCAAGCAAGCGGATGATGAAAAGCCTATAGCGGAATTCATCGCTCCAAAGAGCGTGGACATAGACCTGGAGCATAACGAAGTGATCGTAGGGCGAGGAATTATGGAGATAATAATTACGTATTGTACCGAGATATGGAGACTTTGATGGAAGATCGCGTCGTCAAGCTTGAGACGAGGATGGACTTTGTGGAGCGCGACATCGTGCAGATGCGCCAGGCGCACAAAGAGGAGATGATGAAGCTAACCAAAGCCATCGAGGAGATGCGCGACGAGTTCGCAAAATTTCGCCAAACCA
>WGBB01000237.1 GCA_015494505.1 Nitratiruptor sp.
ACGTGGAGATAGGTGACGAGCTGCGCTATCCGGTGGAGCTGGAAAAATACGGACGCACCGCAGCCATGCGCCTGCACAACGAGATCGAATACCATATCCAAAGACTTTTGGAAGAGCAGCTTTTCGAAAAGTACAAAAGTCGCGTGGGCACTATCATCAGCGGCCCCGTCACCCGTATCGACGAAGAGGAGAACACCTGGGTGGAAATAGACGAAGTCAAAGGGGTCTTGCCAAGACGCTACCGCATCAAAGGGGAGGTATTCCACAGAGGCGACGTAGTGCGAGCGATATTGCGCCGCGTCATCGTAGACAAGGTCTACGGCATCTACCTGGAGCTCTCACGCACCACACCGAAATTTCTCGAAGAGCTCCTCAAACTCGAAGTCCCCGAAATAAAAGACGGGCTCATCACCGTCGAAAAGGTAGCACGCATTCCCGGTGAGCGCGCCAAAGTGGCCGTCACTTCCCACAGCCCCAAAATCGATCCAGTAGGGGCTTGCGTGGGCGTGCGCGGCGTGCGCATCAATGCCGTCAGCAAAGAGCTGGGCGGCGAGAGCATCGACTGCATCGAATATTCGCCCATTCCCGAAATATTTGTGGCAAGAAGCCTCAGCCCCGCCATCATCACATCTGTTAAGATAGATGGCGAAAAAGCCATCGTCACCCTTCCCCCTGACCAAAAATCCAAAGCCATCGGCAAAAGCGGTGTAAATATACGTCTGGCTAGCATGCTTACAGGTTATGAGATCGAGCTAGTGGAAAAAGGCGCAGCTATAGAGACGCCGAGCGAAGAGAAAGAAGAGGAAAAACCGAAAATCACCCTCCAAGATCTCTTCAAGGAGTGATCATCAGGCTCTTTGCTCCAAGAGCCTGTATATCTTACTCTTGTCTCTTTTACCGACAGCGATGACGATGACCAAAATCTTTTCCTCATCGACTCTGTATGCCAGTCTATAGCCAGAGGTACGCAGCTTGATTTTGTAGACATCATCGAACCCTCGCAGCTTGTCTTTGGAAACTTTTGGATTTTCGAGCCGCTCTTTGAGCTTTTTCTTGAATTGCTCTTTGATCGTTGGCTCTAGCTTTTGCCACTCTTTCCAAGCTTTTGGATGAAAAGCTAGGCTAAATGGCATCGATATCCACTTTCATCGGCTCAAAATCCTCCTCCAATCTCTTTTCCACCTCTTTTGCCAAAAGATACTCATCCAAAAGCTCCACCATCCTTTCGAAAGATTCTGCAGGTACGAGATATGCCGTTGGCTTGTTGTGGTTGAGTATCGCGATAGGTTCATTGTGCACTTGCTCCAGCAAAGCGGTTGGCGATTTTTTCAGCTCCGTCACGCTTGCAGTGTAGTTCGCATATATCGTTTTCATTTTCACACCTTTTTTGATGCTTTATTTGGTATATTATACCACACTATTTTGCAAAGGGATTGAGTTTATAGAGGGCGATGTCGGCGAGGATATTGCCGAGAAGCGTGAGAAACGCAGTGATGATGAGGATGCCCAAAATCACGGGATAGTCACGTGCCAAGGCGGCTTGGTAAAAGAGCAGTCCCATGCCGTTGATGGAAAAAATGGACTCCAGTATTACACTCCCGCCGATAACGCCGGGCAGAGAGAGCCCCAGCATCGTGATAATGGGCGGCTTGAGATTGGGGAGGATGAAATATTTGACCAGGTCTTTACCGCTTACGTTGCGTGCTTTGGCAAAGAAGATGTAATCGCTTTTGAGAATCTCAAGCGTGAGAGAGCGAATATACTGCACCAGCGAACCAAACCCCACGAACACCACTACGAAAATGGGCAGCACCAGATGCCACGCCACATCGAGATAGTAGGCCAAACCTTTTTTAGGCTCGATGGAGTGAAGTCCCGCTATCGGAAAGAGCTGCAACTCGACGCTAAGAAAGATGATGAGCAAAAGCGCCAGATAGAATGAAGGCATCGAAAAAGAGACGAGAGAGAGATTTTTGACGATGCGATCGAAGAGGGAGTCTTGGCGCATGGCGCTTTTGATGCCCAGATACATCGAAAGCGCGAAAATAATCACCATCGCCGTGATGTTGATACCCAGCGTCACTCCGATGCGATCGGCTATTTCGTCGA
>WGBB01000238.1 GCA_015494505.1 Nitratiruptor sp.
ATCATCAACGAAGTGGACGGCATCAACCGCGTGGTCTACGACATCACCTCCAAACCACCGGGCACCATCGAGTGGGAGTGATGGCGCCCATATATATCCTTTCCGATACGCATGTACCCGGAGCGAGGAGCCTTCCTTGCATCCGGCACCGTTACTTGCATCCTTCCATCTCTTTCGAGACTTACGACTATCTGGTTTTTACGTCCAAAAATGCCGTTATTGCTATTGATAGTTTCACGAGCGCGTGGAAAAAGATACCTGCACTTGCCATTGGCAAAGCTACCGCAAGAGCCATTGAAGAAAGAGACGGTACTCTCACTATGGTGGCATCGAGTTTTTATGGAGAAGATTTTGCCAAAGAGATAAGCCAGAAATTTTCTGCATCGAAAAAATTCCTTTATCTGCGTGCAAAAACCGTTTCAACGGATGTAGCGAAACTTTTACAAAATCACGGGTTTATAGTGGATGAAGCGATAGTATACGAAACGGAGTGTGTAGAGTGTGATTCATTGCAAGCTCCCGAAAAAGGGGCCTATATCCTTTTTTCATCTCCATCGACGGTAGACTGCTTTTTTCGCTGTTTTTCTTGGGATGCAAGCTACAAAGCCGTTGCAATCGGCAAAAAGACTGCAGCTGCGCTGCCAAGCCACATAAAACCGCTTCTTTTTGAACAAAAAACACTTGCAGAGATAGTGGAATTTATAAGAAATCAAAGCTAGCATCTGCTATAATTTCTTAAGCCTGAGCGGTGCGCTACCCGCAGTATGGGGGTCCGACAATCGCACTCTTGAGGGAGGCCGGTAGTCTTCGGTGTGTGTCGGTGACTTCGCTTGAGCCTGTGCGAGCAGGCGAGAAGCCGCCGCCTAATCCGAAGCTCGCTCCCTCTTCTTGGTCTGAAGGGACCATGGCATTGCGTGAACGCCCGCTCGGGCTTTTTTGTTTGTCCAAAGAGCGAGAGATCGTGGGATCTTTGGCTCTTGAGACTACAAAGGAGAGAGATGAAAGTACTCGTGGTAGGAAGCGGCGGACGCGAATACGCCATAGGCAGAGCTCTCAAAAACGACCCGGCCGTGACGGAGCTCTTCTTTGCACCCGGCAACGGAGGGACGTTGGAGCTTGGCGAAAACGTAGATATAGGTGATTACACGGAGTTGGCACGGTTTGCTAAAGAGCGTGGCATCGATCTAACGGTGGTGGGACCTGAACAGCCTTTGGTAGAAGGTATCGTCGATATTTTTCGCAAAGAGGGGCTGACGATTTTTGGCCCTACGCAAAAAGCCGCCCTTTTGGAAGGGTCAAAAATCTATATGAAAAACTTTTTGAAAAAATATAATATTCCCACTGCACGCTACATTGAGACATCTGTGATGGAAGAGGCTGCAGCTTTCATCGATGAGCTTACACCTCCTATCGTGGTCAAAGCAGACGGGCTTTGTGCAGGCAAAGGGGTCATAATCGCCCAAAGCCATGAAGAAGCCAAAGAGGCGGCTGCAAGGATGCTTAGCGGTGAGGCTTTCGGCCCCGCGGGCGAACGCGTCATCGTAGAAGAGTATCTCGATGGCTATGAGCTGAGCATCTTTGCCATCAGCGACGGGGAAAACTATAAGATTTTGCCTGCGGCACAAGACCACAAAAGGCTGCTCGATGGCGATCAAGGGCCCAATACGGGCGGTATGGGTGCTTATGCCCCCACGCCTCTTATTGACGAAGCGCTCTATAAAAAAATCGAAGAGCGTATCATAGCGCCTACTATCAAGGGCATGGCAGCAGAGGGAACACCTTTTGAGGGCGTGCTCTTTGCGGGACTAATGATAGTGGACGGTGAGCCCTATGTGCTGGAGTTTAACGTGCGCTTCGGAGACCCCGAGTGTGAAGTATTGATGCCGCTGCTTAAAACCCCCGCCAGTGAGCTTTTCTATAAAGCGGCTACGAAAAATCTCGATGCGCTCGATATCCAGTTTCACAACAAGTACGCCGTAGGGGTGGTGATGGCAAGTGAAAACTATCCCTACGGTAAGAGCAAGCCTAGCGAAATTATCGTGGATGAGATCGTCCATAAAGATTTGGCCGAGCATGCCCATATCTGCTATGCCGGAGTGAGCCTCATCGAGGGCAAGCTCTACGCCACGGGCGGCAGAGTGCTTGTGTGCGTAGGATTGGGAGATACGATCAAAGAGGCGCGTGATTACGCCTATATGCTCACGGGCCAAGTACATTTTGCCGGAAAGAAATTTCGACGTGATATCGCCTACCAAGCACTTCGGGATGATGAGAATCGCTAAGATTCTCATCATCTTGTGCCTCGCTGTTTCGCTTCAAGCCAAAAAGGTCACGCTCTATAGCCAGAGTGCCGATGGCAATACCACCCGTATCCATGCAAACAAGCGCGTAGCTTTAGTATATAAAGACTACTACATCCAAGCCGACAGAGCCGAATATTTCAAAGACAAAAAGCTTATCAAGCTCTACGGTAACGTTGTTTTGATAGAAGATAGCAAATATAGCTCCTTGAGTGATTTTGCTATTTTGGATCTGTCCAATGATCGTATTTACGCCTTTCCATATTTTTTTGCAGAAAACTCTTCACAAATTTGGATGGGCGGCAAGACGCTGTTTGGTAAGAAGGGATACCTCAAGGTCAAACATTCTGCCATTTCGAGCTGTGATAGCGGATGTAGCGACTGGAAAATAGGGTTTAGCCGTGGGTACTTTTATAAAGAGAAACACTGGGTGGATCTTTTCCATACAAAACTCTACATAAAAGATACACCTGTTTTTTATTTCCCCTATATCGGCTTTTCGACACTCAAAACCAGACATACCGGTTTTTTACGGCCGAGCCTTGGACTGTCCAAAGATGAAGGATTTATCTATATCCAGCCTTTTTACATAGCCGAACAAAACTGGTGGGACCTGGAATTCGATCCGCAGATACGCACCAATCGCGGTCAGGGAATCTACGGTACGTTCCGTTTTGTAGATTCTCCCTATTCGTATGGAGAGTTTCGCACAGGATACTTTAAAGAGAAGAGCCGCTATTTTATGGGGCATAACATAAAAAATACAAAACATTTTGGGTGGGAATTTTTTTATAAAAGACGCAATATCTTTACCGACCCTGCAAAAAGTTACATCTATGATAGTCTCTATACCGATTTGAAATTTTACAACGACATAGACTACTTCAATCTCCAAAAGAGCGATAGCAGATTTAATACACATGAAAGTTTGACCGTTTCGCGTATCAATTATGCAAATTTTCGCAATCTGTACTATTTTCGCGTCTATTTTAAATATTTCAAAAACAACCTCAAATCGGACAATTCCGACACTCTCCAACTACTGCCTTCGATTCAGTTGCACCGTTTCGAAACTCCGCTTTTTGGAATAAAGAATTTAACCTATCTTTTTGATTTTACGCTCAATAACTACTATCGCAAAAAGGGGCTCAAAGCCGTTGAGTATCGTCTCGATTTGCCCGTGACGCTCCAACGCATGTTTTTTGACGATCTTTTTGGCCTTAGTATCAGCGAAAACCTCTTTTTCGATTATGCGGACTACTCCAACAACGCTTCTGCTACGCATTACGAAAACAGCTATACAATTCGCAATGCACACATGCTCTCTCTTTTTAGCGATCTCGTTAGGCCGTACGAAAATTTCACGCACAATGTGCACCTGCGTGCAGATTTGGTAATACCGAGTTATGAAAAAACGAGAGGCGATCAAGCTGATTTCATCAACATCGAGGACCAAAAGAAGCATCTTGCTGTAAAGCTAGAGAACTATTTTCTCGATACAAAGGGGCGCCAAAAGCTCTACTATATCCTGCGCCAAAATGTCAATTACGACGAAACCCATAAGTTTCAAGACCTAGAAAATGAAATCGGCTACGATATCACCGATAATCTCAATATCAATAGCGACATATTCTATTCCTACC
>WGBB01000239.1 GCA_015494505.1 Nitratiruptor sp.
AAAGGATCGTTCCCTTTTCGTCCATATCGTAGGAGCTTTGGAAGAAGCGATAACCTTTGTAATCGAGCACATGGTTCATATAGATCCTATAATCAAAACTTTTGTTGCCGTCTATGACCGTCACTTCGCTGGCATAGGAGCTGGGGCTCATGGAGCCTGGATAGCGCTCGAGCTGAAAATCTCGCAGTTTGAGGGCAAAAGGCAGCGTGATGCGCCGTGCACCGTATGCTATATCGAACTCCACATCGCCCAGTCGCACATGCACCGGCTCCCCCTCTACCCCGCTCTTTCCAAAAAGCGTCACCACTTTCGTGTGTGCACCATCGCTGAGGCGGAGTACAATGGCATCTTTGCCGGGATATTTTTTTGCCAATGGGTCTTTGCTGACGATTTGCGCTTTCGCTTTTTGCTTGAACTCTTTGAGCACGATATTGAGCCCGCCTATGCTATAGAGTTTTCGCTTCGTAAAAGGTATCTCTTTGTTGGCAAAAAAGGCTCGCGTGCTGCGATCTGCCATAGAGACGGTCTGCACGGACCAGGGAGCTTTGAGCGTAAGCTGCTTACCGTCATAGTGGATGAGGATTTTTGGTTTATTCGTCTGCACACGCGCATCGAAATCGATAACCACGTCGCCAAGATCGATATAGTCACCCCGTTTTAGCACCTTTTCTACACGACCCGCACCGGCACTGAGCACCAGGTGCATTGCCGGCTCGCCTTTGGGATCGTCGAGTAGCTCATACGTGGCGTTTGGAATATAATCGAGCAGCTCCACATCGATTTTTTTGCCTTTGAGAGTGAAGCTACGCTTGAAGTGGTTGGAGGTGAGTTTAGAGAGATAAATAGGCTCGTAGTAGCTAAGGATGCGATCTCCCGTGCGCGCCTCTATCTGGATGTAGTTGCGTGCGCTTAGGATCGAATGGGAGCTGCTTCCTTCACGAATATGCATCGTCCCTTCGTACCCGAAATAGCGCGTCACGGCAGCACCGATAATGATGACGAGAAATGCCAGGTGAAAAATCCCCGTAAAGAGCTTCTCCTTGCGAAAAAGGCGAAATTTGAAGATATTGTAAAGTAGATTGAGTGAAAGCAGCACCAACAATATCTCAAACCACTTGGCGGTATAGACCAGTGCCCAGGCCGTCTGGGAGCCGTAGTCGTTTTCGATGAAGGTGGCCGTACCGATGCTGGCTGCAAAAAGCAGCATCATCACCACTGCAGACTTGATGGAGAAGAAAGCCCTCTGCAACGATCGTAGCATTATTCGCCTTTTATACCAAATTGCAGTATGCTAACGTAAAATGGCAAATAAAATACTTTATCGGCTATGTAGTTTCGGGCTTTGATGTTACTTTAAATCGCCCCAACGATCGGCGACGGCCACACTGCACTCCAATGGTACTTCAAGCGTATAGATCCCTTCCATAATCTTTCTAAAACGCTCTGCGTAGTTTACGGCCTCCTCCTCTTTGACTTCGAAGATGAGCTCGTCGTGAATCTGCAAAAGCATCCTCGCATCTGCTCCGTTTCGTAGCTCTTTATCGATAGCGTTCATCGCCATCTTGATAAGGTCTGCCGCACTTCCTTGGAAAACGGTATTGACCGCTTCGCGCAAAAAGGCAGCCAATCTTGCTCCCGTAGCACTGGCAAAATCGAAGTAACGCCTGCGCCCAAGTAGCGTCTCCACATAGCCGTAGCTCTTGGCAAACTCCTGAATCCCTTCGAGATAGCTCTTGACGGTAGGAAAGGAGCGAAAATAGCTCTCTATGATACCCTTCGCCTCTTTTGGAGAAATTCCCAGTGTCTCGGCAAGCTTCTTGCTCCCCATACCGTAGATGAGGCCGAAGTTGATGCTCTTTGCGATGTGGCGCTTCGCGCTCGCTTCGGCTTCGCCAAAGAGCCTGACGGCGGTTTCGGTATGGATATCGCGCCCTTCGCGAAATGCTTCTAAAAGTGCCGGGTCTTTGCTAAAGTGCGCCAGCAGACGCAGCTCGATTTGGGAGTAGTCGATGCCTACCAGCTTGTACCCTTTTTCTGCGATGAACCCGTAGCGAATCTGGCGCCCTACTTCGGTCTTGACGGGAATGTTTTGCAAGTTGGGATTTTTGCTCGCCAGCCTACCCGTAGCCGTACCTGTTTGGATAAAATGGGTGTAGATGCGATGGTGTGCATCTTTTTTGGCGTGCTCCAAAAGCGGGTCGATGTAGGTGCTCTTGAGCTTAAAGAGCTCACGATACTCCAGTATCAGTTCGATGATAGGGTGTTTGCCCCGCAGCGCTTGGAGTGTCGCCTCGTTGGTGCTATAGCCCGATTTGGTCTTTTTCACAGGTGGCAGTCCCAGCTGCTCGAAAAGCACCGAAGCGAGCTGCTTGGTGGAGTTGATGTTAAACTCCGTACCGGCCAATTCATATATGCGTGCGGTAAGTTCTTCCAAACGCTCCTTTGTCGAAGCCGACAGCTTTTGGAAAAAATCTACATCGAGCTTGATGCCTGCGAATTCCATAGCGATAAGCGTATTGACCAGAGGATACTCCACTGTGCGCGCTTCGTCGATGAGATGGGGACTCTTGGCCTTGTGGGCATCCAAAAGCTTGAAGTAGAGCAGATAGGTAATATAGGCATCTTCGCTAGCATAGCGGCACGCCGTATCTATGGCTACGTTGGAGAAGTCCTCGCCTTTTTTGACGGTCTCTTTGTAGGCTATCATATCGTGGCCCAGCATCCTCTTGGCCACGCTATCGAGCCCTACGCTGCTTTCGGGATCCAGCAGCCAGGCTAGTAGCATCGTATCGGCAAAATCGCTTTTTCTCTCGATACCATAGCGATACAAAAGTCCCAGGTCGAATTTGAGATTGTGCCCCACGATAAAGAAGCGAAAGAGTCTCCGTATCGCTTCTAGGGCATCTTCCAGCGCTACCTGCGCACCCACGCCCAGATAGTTGTGCCCGATAGGAACATAGTAGGCTTTTGATTCATCAAAGCAAAAGCTAAAACCTACGATATTGGCGCTTTTGGTATCCAAATCGTCCGTTTCGGTATCGAAGGCCACGATAGCGCCGTCGGGGATAGCATCTATGACACGAAAGAGCTTCTCTTTGGTATCGAGGCAAATCGCTTCGAAGGCTATGCGCTCTTTAGGCTTTTCGATAATCGGCGCCGCCTTGATTTTGCGCAAAATCGCAGTGATGTCGAGCTTGATGAGTTCGTCTGCGATTTTGACGATGGGGTTGATTTCGGGCACGTGGTAGCCCTCGATATCGCACGACTCTAGAGCATGGTCGTTGAGCTGGACCAGCTTCTTGCTCAAAAAGGCGCTCTCTTTACCCTCTTCCAGGAGCCTTCTAATGCGGGGCGGCTCCACTTTATCCAGGTTTTCGTAGATCGCTTCGAGCGAGCCAAATTGATTCAAAAGTTTGACTGCGCTCTTGGGACCGATGCCGCGCACACCGGGGATATTGTCGGCGCTATCACCCACGAGTGCCAGATAGTCGCGCACGAGCTTTGGCGGTACGCCAAACTTCTTGAGGGCTTTCTCTTCGTTTATCTCCTCTTTTTTTATCGGATCGTAAAGCACCACGTGATCGTCGTCGATGAGCTGGTAGAGATCCTTGTCGTGGCTGACGATCACCACCTTGATGCCTCTATCTTTTGCGCAGCGAACCAGTGAAGCGATGATGTCGTCTGCTTCCATACGCTCGCGCGATAACGTGGCAAATCCCATCTTCTCTATCCACTCGATAGCCACGGGAAGCTGCTGCTTTAGTTCCTGGGGCGGCTCAGGGCGCTGGGCTTTGTAGTTCGGGTCTATTTCAGCGCGAAAGCTCGGGCCCTCGCTATCGAGCGCGAAGACGATATAGTCGCTTTTGTGTTCGCTGACTAGCGAGTTTATGAAGTTGATAAATCCCGTCAGCAGACCAGTAGGAAAGCCGGTTTTGCTTTTAAGCGGCGGCAGGGCATAGAAGCTGCGAAAGAAAAAACCGAAGGTATCGATAACCGTCAGGGTCTTCATCGAAAGCCTTTTTAGACGTGATTATATCACACCACCAGTTGCAAAACCTTTGCGATGTGGGAAGGCAGCGCGATAGGTTTGCCTTCGATGTACTCCTTTGCCACCACATCTATCCATTCGCGTGAAGTGGCGATATCATACAGTGTCATGCTACTTTGTTCTTCGTTATGCGCAAGCTCATAGCGTCCTATCGTAATTTCTAATGGCTCCTTTTCGCCTTTGAGCTCCAAAGTAAGGGCGATGGATTTCTTGGCCGTATCGATTTTGCATTCCACCATTTTTCCGGCTCCTTTGAGTTTGTACTCCACAAAAAGCGCAAACGCCTTCGCTATCGCTCTGTCTTTTACAACACGCATCTTCCTCCTTTGCTATAATTGCACCAAAGGATGATACATGAGATATTTTTTGGCAACGTCACTGATACTCTGCACCCTTATTGCGCAAGATTGGCGAGCTCTTGCCATCGCACAGATAGAGGCTACGATGGATTTGTACCAAAAACGTCTCGCTTGTCTTAAAGAGCATGAAGCCGCATTTTGTATAGATCGCTTCCCCCAGGATCCCAGAAGCGACGCGCTTGCCAAGACTTTCGCCATGAGTTTTCCCACCGCATTCTACGCCGGCAAACTCCAGCGCGATATGAAAATCCTCGAGCGCCAAAAACTCTGCATCGGTAAGGCTCTAAGCCAAGAGGATGCCAGAAAGTGCGCTACAGATGCGCGATAGCTTCTAGGGCATCCTCGAGATTTTTTATGTCATATCCCTCTTTTTGCGCGATATTTTTGGCAATTGTCCGGCTTGTTTCGGCAAGCGGCTTATTGATGGGCACGGCACGCTTGACGATATGCAAAGCGGTGCTCAACTCACGTATCTCTTCGGGAGCGTTCACATACGCATCGCTATAGCGAATGGCTTGCGTAAGCGTCTCGTCCATTCCCCAGTGTTCGAAAATCTTGGCCGTCACCTCGGCCGCACTCACCCCCACGAAGCTCCGCTCCACCGCTGCTACGTCGTTGCTTAGTTCGAGGTCGCTGCGAAACTGCATTGTCATATCGTCCTTTATCACCTCATCGGCTATGAGTATCTTGCCGCTCTCTTGCAAGAGTGCCGCCAGGGACAAAAAACCCGCCTTTGCCGGGTCGATGCTTTTATACCACTTTTGCATCAAGAAACTTTGCAGTTGCGAAATGCGAGCGAATTTTTCTGCATTGACGCCGTAGGGCTCCACATCGATATTGAGCAGTTTTTTGATAGAGTTTTCCAGCACGATGGCACGCACTTCCGATAGGCCCAAAATACTGACGGCGTGCCGGAGCGAATCGACTTTCTTTGCTAAGCCGTAGAAGGGCGAATTGACACGCTTGAGGATGTTTGCCACGATCATGGGATCTTGCTCTAAAATAGCGGCGATTTTGTCGATGGTGACGTTTTCGTCGTTGTAGGCCGCATCAAACTCGTGCAACGTTTTTGGCAGCGGCGGCAAGGATGCTATTTTTTTTGCGATGCTTTCTCTCACGCTTTTCCTTTGAGCTCTTTGGCAAGAAATTGTCCGGTGAAACTTCCGGTCTCTTGCCAATTATCGGCAACTTCCTCAGGATTTCCAGCCGCAATCACCCTGCCCCCTTTGCTACCGCCTTCGGGACCCATATCCACGATGTAGTCCGCGTTTTTGATCACATCGAGATTGTGCTCGATGACGATGACGCTGTTGCCCAGCTCTACCAGCGAGTGCAGCACACGCACCAGCCTATCCACATCGGCAAAGTGCAGCCCCGTGGTAGGCTCGTCGAGGATGTAAAGAGTATTGCCCGTATCTTTGCGTCCCAGCTCTTTGGCGAGCTTGATACGCTGCGCCTCACCGCCGCTGAGCGTCACTGCATTTTGGCCCAAGGTGATGTAGCCAAGCCCCACATCCTGGAGGGTTTTGAGCTTTTTGTAGATTTTTGGGATATTTTTGAAAAACTCCAGCGCCTCGTCCACGCTCATGGCCAGCACATCCGCGATATTTTTGCCCTTGTAGGTCACTTCCAATGTCTGCGGATTGTAGCGTTTGCCTTTGCAGGCATCACACTTGATCATGATATCGGGCAGGAAATGCATCTCTATTTTTATCTCTCCTTCGCCCTTGCACTTCTCGCAGCGCCCGCCCGGGACGTTGAAACTAAAGCGCCCAGGGCCGTAACCGCGCAGCTGCGCCTCTTTGGTCTTGGCAAAGAGTGCACGGATTTCATCCATCACGCCGGTATAGGTAGCCGGGTTACTGCGCGGCGTGCGGCCGATGGGGCTTTGGTCGAGGTAGATCACTTTATCAAGCTTCTCGAGTCCTTCTATCTCCACGCCCGCTACTTTACGCACCTTTTTGGCATGGTTGAGGGCCTCCTTGGCCACGGGCAGGAGTGTTTGGAGCACCAGCGAGCTTTTGCCGCTGCCGCTTACCCCCGTCACGGCCACGAGGTTGTGCAGCGGGAAGGAGACCGAGAGGTTTTTGATGTTGTTGATAGTGACGTTTCTGATATGGAGCCACTCCTCTTGAGGACGGCGCATGAAATACTCTATTCTTTTTTTGCCGCTCAGGTACTGGGCCGTGAGAGTCTCACTCTTTTTGAGCTCCTCGACGCTGCCGGCGAAAACCACCTCACCGCCTCCTTTGCCTGCGCCCGGGCCGATATCCACGATGAAATCCGCCGCCTCTATCGTCTCTTTGTCGTGCTCGACGACGATGACGGTGTTGCCCTTTTGCTGGAGGCTCTTGAGGGTGCGTATGAGACGCAGCGTATCGCGCTCGTGTAGTCCAATGCTGGGCTCATCCAGCACATACATCACACCCGTCAGTCCGCTACCGATCTGGCTGGCGATGCGGATGCGCTGCGACTCGCCGCCGCTGATGGTGCGTGCATCGCGCCCCAGTGTGAGGTATCCTAGCCCCACATCCACCAAAAAGTAGAGACGCTCTTTGATCTCCTTGAGAATGGGTGCTGCGATGGTTTGCTGCTGTGAGCTCAAATAGGCAAAGTTTTTCTCTTCTGCAAAAAAGGCATAGGCATCCTCGATGGGCATATCGAGGATCTCGCCGATCCCCTTACCGGCTACACGCACGGCTAGGCTCTCGGGTCGCAGTCTGTGGCCGCCGCACGCTTCGCACACCTTTTCGCTCATATATTCGCCCAACTCTTTCTCATCTTTGAACATATCATAGGCGATTTTGATCACTCCGGGCCAGGTGCGTGTGAGACGATGGGACTTCCAGCGAAAGCTCACGGTCGTGGGCGTGCCGTAGAGGATGGCGCGGCGTTGATGCTCCTCGAGCTCCTCGTAGGGGATATCGGTGGGGATGCCTTCTGCTTCGCAAAAGGCCTTGAGGAAGCTGAAGTAGTAGCTTTTGTTGTAGCCATAGAGGATCCGGATGGCACCCTGTGCGATGCTTTTGTGCTCATCGATGATTTTGGATAGATCCAGCGTATAACGAATCCCCAGCCCGTCGCACTCGGGGCATGCCCCTTTGGGGGAATTGAAAGAGAAGCTCAGCGGCTCGAGGGGCTCGAAACTTACTTTACAATCGAAACAAGCCAGATGCTCGCTATAGTGGTAGTGACTCTTGGTGCCAAGTTCTTCGGCATTGATCACATCCACTTCCACTTCGCCGTAGCTGAGTCCCAAAGCCTTTTCGATATCCTCCGCGATGCGTTGGCGGTTTTGCTCCTTGACCACTACCCTGTCGATGACGGCTTTGATGGTGTGCTTTTTGGTTTTGGAAAGCTCTATCTCTTCATCGAGGCGCACCATCACCCCGTCGATCATGGCGCGCACGTACCCTTTTTGGCGAAGATTTTCTAAAAGATCTGCGAAGCTCCCCTTCTTCTCTTTTATAAGCGGTGCGGTGATGACCAGCTTGGCTCCTTCGGGGAGAGAAAGGACCTGCTCGATGATGTCGCTGGGCGTCATATGCGAGATCGGCTTGCCGCACAGATGGCAGTGCTGTGTGCCCACACGTGCGTACAAAAGACGCAGATAGTCATATATCTCCGTGACTGTCCCGACGGTAGAGCGAGGGTTTTTGCTGGTGGTCTTTTGCTCGATGGCGATAGCGGGCGTAAGACCCTCTATCTTATCCACATCTGGCTTGTCCAGCTTATCGAGAAATTGGCGTGCGTAGCTTGAGAGCGACTCGATGTAGCGGCGCTGCCCCTCTGCGTAGAGGGTATCGAACGCAAGCGTACTCTTGCCGCTTCCGGAGAGCCCCGTAAAGACGATGAGCTTGTTTTTTGGAATCTCCAGGTCGATATTTTTGAGATTGTGCTGTTTTGCTCCGTAAATTTTTATTTTGTCCATCTATCTCCTCAAAGAAATATTTTTCTTAGCACCAGTGCCAAAATCACGATATAGATGAGTATGAGCAGCTTTTTGAACTTGGCGTGGTGCGTTTTGTGCGCTAGCTTGATGCCGAAATAGACACCGATGAGCGAACTTGCTCCCACCAAAAAGCCGTGCAAATAATCGATATGGCCAAAGAGCGAAAGCGATATGAAGCCGCTGATAGATGAAAATATCACAAAAAAGAGCCCCATAGAGGCCGCTTTTTTGATATCGAGATGGAAAAATCCTACGAGAATGGGTGTGACCAAAATTGAGCCACCTACCCCGATACTGATGGCGAACATCCCTATCACGACACCTGTGAAAAATATGATCGGTGTTGGAATATCCTTGGCCTCCCCGGTCTGCACGGGCGCTTTGAAGAAGCGATAAAGGGCAAAGGCCACGAAACCAAAGAACATCCACTCCAGCACCTTGCTGGGTACGACGCTCAAAAACCATCCGCTCGCTTGTGCCCCTAGAAAGCCTCCCAGCCCGATAGCGAGCCCTTCATGGATTTTGAAGATGTTTTTTTTGAAATTGAGATAGGAGCCAAAGAGGGAGCTAAAGACCATCTGGGTTACGGATATCCCCACGGCCTCTTTGATATCGAATCCCAGATACATTAGAGCCGGCACGAGGATAGTTCCTCCCCCAATGCCGAAGAATCCCGAAAGGAACCCCACCAAGATTCCGACGATCACAAGATCCATGCGCCGCCTTTTTGATTGGGATTATACAACATTTTGTCTCTTTATCACCAATTTATGAAAATCTCACTATAATTAAGCATCATCTCAAGGAGTGGTTTTTGAAAAGAGTAGTGGTAGCGCTAGTGGTAGCGAGTCAGCTCTTTGCGACAATGATTTTGAATCTCAACGTCAAAGAGTCTTCCAAAAGAGTGGACCTTGTATTGAACTTCGATGTCCCTTTCGACGGCATCATCGCCCAAAAAAGAGCCAAGGACAAAATCGTCCTACTTCTCAAAAACGTCAAGATTCTCGCTCCCTGGCAGCGCAAACTCCACTCCAAAGTAGCCTATCAAATAGACGTCCATCCCGTAAAAGAGGGCACTGCGATAGCGATATACACCACCGCCAATCCCAGGCTCCATGCTCTCAAATCGCAAGACGGTTTTAGCCTCAGAATATCGCTCCTGCCTCCCAAAACAGCATCTGCACAAAAAAGTGGTGCAAGCTGGAATATACCCGACTGGTTCTACTGGGCTACAGGTATCTTGGGACTGCTGCTAGCTTTTTTTCTCTTCTTTCGCATCACCCCTTCACGTCCCAAAAAGACGAAACGAATCGTAGTAGCGAATAATAACGGAGCAGATTTCCGTATACTTTTCGAAAAGCCGCTAGATGACAAGAACAAAATCGCCCTCATATCCTTCAAGGGAGTCGACTATCTCGTCATCATAGGCACCTCCAACGTGCTGCTAGGCAAATTCAAAGAGGGCGAAATCCAAAGCGAAGAGGATTTTCAAAAAGCCATCGATGCTCAAGACCTCTCTGGGGCCTTCACACCGCCGCCGCAAGAGGAGATTTTCACCACTATCGAAGAGTACAAGAAAAAAGCGAGCGGGAATCTTTAAAAAAACTCCTCTATCGCTTTTCGCATCTGCTCCACATCCTCGATTTCGTTGACACGCTTGCGAAACTCCGTAGCACCAGGGTAGCCTTTGGAGTAGGTGTGCAGATGCTTGCGAAAAAGCACCGCTCCATAGGCTCCGTAAAAGCGTACCATCTGTTCGAAATGCTCTAGGATAATCGCCTTTTTCGTCGCTGCATCGATATCGGCGCTTCCGCGCTTGAGCTGCAAAAATATCCAGGGATTTCCTACAGCACCCCTGCCTATCATCACGCCGTCGCACTTGGTGTGCGCGAGCACCCACTGGGCTTTCTCGTAGTCGGTGATATCACCGTTTGCGATGACTGGAATAGAGACGGCCGCCTTGGCCTCGGCGATGGCGTCGTAGTTTACGGGAGCCTTGAATCCGCCGCTTCTGGTGCGTCCGTGGATGGTAATGAAGTCCGCGCCCGCCTCCTCGGCCGCCTTGGCGATAGCGACGATGTTGTTTTCACTAAAACCCAGGCGTACTTTAACGGAGGTGTAGCGCTTTTTGGAATACTCCTTGATAGTGGAGATGATACGTTTAAAGCGATCGAGGTCTTTTAGGAGCGCACTCCCTGCCCCCTGCTTCACTACCTTCGGAACGGGACAGCCGCAATTAAGATCGATCCCATCCACTCCATCAAGGCTGTTGATGATCTCCACCGCCTTTTTCACCACTTCCGCATCACTCCCTGCAATCTGCACGAAATAGGGATCCTCGAGGGGTGATTTTTCCAGCATCTTGAGGCTCTTTTTGTTCTCATACACCAAAGCGTTGGAGCTCACCATCTCACTGACGGTCAGATCGGCCCCGAACTTTTTGACGACGCTACGAAAAGGAAGATCGGTATAGCCCGCAAGAGGAGCGAGCACATAGAGAGGCTTGGAAAAATCGAGTTTCAAACAAAGAGCTCCAGAGGATAGTTTCTGCCGCACTCTTTGAGATCGAGATAGGCTTTGAAATTTTCGTGCTCGCCCTCTTGGACCGTTTCCAAAAACTCTTTGGCTTTGTCTATCATCTCCAGGTCAAGCAGCGTAAAGAGGTATGCCCCCTCGCTTCGCTCATCCCTATCTTTGAGGATTTCGAAGAGTTTGAGGCGCTCATCGGGTGCCAGGACGCTCTTTACCTGCTGCGCCAAAACGATATACTCCTCTTCGCTTAGCTTCATACCGGACTCTTGGATAATATAGAGTATATCTGTATACTCCACTTTCTGCTCTTTTTGGCGCATCGCATCGAAAAAGGCTAAAAGCATCTCTAAATCAAAAAGCTTTGCGTATTCTTTTATCTTAGAGGGTTCGCTAAAGCTCATATAGATGCGCAGCGCATCCTTGCAAAGCGCCCTTGGAAGAGAATCACAGTTTTTGAGTATCACACCGCTATAGGTAGGTTCTTCTTTGAGGCGGTTTTCGTAGTTTTGCACCAGAAGCGGATTAGAAGGAGAGAGCTTGAAATCCGTGATTTCTACGTAGATGCCGTTGGTGATATCTTTGACATATTCCAGCGCTTTTTTGAGGCGCTCATCTTTGGTATCTATCTTGAAGTCTTTGGGTATCACTTCGCTTCTATCCGTCACATGCCCTAAATTTTTCGCTTCACGTGTTTTGTAATTGTGGGCCTTCGGCTCGCGCATGATGGCGTCGGCAAAGGATTTGACCAGCACGTCGTAATCTTTCTTATAGCGTTTGAGTACCATAAAATTGATAAAGGAGTAGTAGGCCATATGGAAAAAGGATGCCAAAAACATAATAAACATCGGTATCACGATCCAGACCGCCACCGGCAATGTCACCGGCACACCAAAAAAGTCAAATGTATAGGTAGCGTCTATCTGTGTGTAGACCAGCCCTCCTACCAATATCATCAGCAAAATGCTAAAAAAGATATACTTATTGAGTCGCATACTCTCTCCTACTTATGATATGGATGGTTGTGTATGATGCTCAGCCCTCGAAAAATCTGTTCCAAAAGCACGGCTTTTGCGATTTTATGGCTCATAGTAAGTGCACCTAGGCTCACCACCTTGTCACACCCGCGCAAAAACTCCTCTTCGAACCCGTACGCACCACCGATGAAAAAAGCGATCTTCGGATGATTTTTTAGCATATCGGCAAACGCGAACGTATCGAGCATTTTGCCCGAAGGATCGAGAGCCACATTGAGCCCGTCACCGAGTTTGTAGGGCGCCAATATTTCGCTATAGACCCTTTTTGCTCTCGCGGCATCCTCTTGGGCCTGATTGATCTTTTTATTAAAAATATTGTTCATGCTTATATTAGCATATTTTTTGGCGTTATCTATGAGATCTTGGTAGATGCACCCATAGCATCTGTCATCTTTTTTGCCGATGGAGTTGACGGTGATTCTATGCATAGCTGAGCGCTTTGATCACGAGGTCTGTCCCCACGGCCTTGAAGCGCACGTTTGGGATAGGATCGTAGATGCACACGCCTCCTATGGCAGCCACGTTATGACGCGAGCGCGCCGCTATGGTGCCGAGGCGATCTCCCAAAAGATTGCTCACATCCTTGGTACTGCTGGCTCTGTATGCTCCAAGACCCACATAGTCGATGTCTAAGAGATTAGCCTCCTCTATCTCCTCTTCATTGTGGGTCGAAAGCCCTATGATTTTTTTGCCGATGAGTCCTCGTAAGATCGCGATTCCCTCCATTTTGGAGCGTGCACCGAAACTCTCGATGATGTTTGCCAGATCCTCCTGGCCTATGTGCACTCCGTCACAAAAAGCCGCTAGTGCGAATTCGTCGTTGATGATGAGAATTCCGTCCCAGAGCTTGCGGAGTCTTTTGATGTTTTCCTGGCGCTCTTCGATGCCGGCATCTTTGTCGCGATACTGCAAAATTTTGGCATCAAAATGCTTGGCAAAAGCCACGAAATCTTCGAAACTAATACCGAATCGCTCCAAAAGCCCTCTATCGCAAAGAGCATAAATATCAGCCATCTTCTCCTCGCATCATGAGTCGCAAGAGATCGGCTATGGTCTTTTTCATATCAGGCCGCTCCACGATCATATCGATAAGACCGTGTTCGAGCAAAAACTCGCTGCGCTGGAAACCTTCGGGAAGATCGGCTCCGATGGTCTGTTTGATCACACGCTGCCCGGCAAAGCCTATCAAAGCTCCCGGCTCTGCCATGATGATATCTCCTATCATAGCAAAAGATGCGCTCACTCCGCCCATAGTGGGATCTGTCAGCACAGAAATATAGGGCAAACCGGCTTCACTGAGCCTAGCCAAAGCGGCGCAGGTTTTGCTCATTTGCATAAGGCTAAAGGTGCTCTCTTGCATCCTGGCCCCGCCGCTGGCACTCACGATCACGAGAGGTTGGCGCTTTTCGATAGCTCGCTGCACCGCACGTACTATCTTTTCACCCTCCACGGAGCCAAGACTCCCTCCCATAAAGGCAAAATCAAACACCACGATCTGCGCACTCACACCCTCTATCGTACATTCGCCGCTGATAGCAGAGCTCGCTCGACCCGTCTTTTTCTTGCCCTCTTCTATGCGCTTTTTGTAGCTCTTTTTATCCACGAATTTGAGGGGATCCACAGGCTCGAGATTGGCATCATGTTCTACGAAGCTCCCCTCATCGCAAAGAATCTTGATGCGCTCCTTGGCACCGATACGGAAGTGATAGCCGCATTTAGGACAAACATTGAAGCGGTTTTGCACCTCTTTATAGTACATCAAGGCGTTGCATTCGGGACATTTGACCCAGTGGCTCGGCTGTTCGTTCTTGCTCGGCTGCGAGCGACGGATTTTGAACAGATCGCTGATACCCATCACATTCCTTTTTCCACGATTTGCACGATGCGCTCATACACCTCGCGCTCTTTGGCCACGACGATACTCCTCTCATCACGATACACGAAAAGGTCCGCACACTGATGAAGCCCTGCTTCTACATCGTATGCTCTTATTGTACCAATAAATATGACAAATTTCACGTAGTGGGCATAGGCCAATGAGAGCGCCACGGCCCCCGGGCTTCGAAACTTGTAGCCTGCTTCCTTGAGCGCAGAGACGACACCGGGATTGGCGTAGGCTTTTTCGAAAAGCCCTACACGAGCATAGTGGTTAAATCGTACATCCTTAAGCCGGTCGTGCAGCAAAGAGCCTTTTTTGTAAAAATCTTTCCATTTTACGTAAAAATCGCCGTTGGCATAGTTGACGATAAAGGAGAAAACCGTTTTTCCTTCTTTTTGGACGGCTATACTGGAGCCGTAGTAGGGAAAAGAGGAGAGGAGATTATCGCTGCCGTCTATGGGGTCGAGGATGATATCATACTCTCCCGCTCCCACGCTTCCCGCCTCTTCGCTAATGATGCGTCCATAGGGAGCGAGAGCATCGATGAAAATCTCTTCGGCAAAAAGGTCTATTTTTGCCGACAAATCACCCCCGGCACCCTGGCCCACATGCTCGTAGAAGCTATCTTGCATATCGAACTTGATAGTCCGATAGATGGTGTGGGCCGCCTCTTTGATACGCCTAAAAAGCTCTTCCATCAGCCAAGCAGCTTCTTGGTGATTGCCTTTGCAGCTTCACGCCCATCGTAGGCCGCAGTCACTACCAGATGTGCACCGCGATAGCAATCCCCTCCTGCAAAGACGCCCGGCTTGGTGGTTTCGTAATTGCTGTCGATTTTGATGGCTCCCCACTCATTGGTCTCGATGCCGTGTTTTGCCAAAAACTCCAGCGGCGTATTCTCAAATCCCAATGCGAATATCACCACATCGGCATCCATCGTAAATTCACTGTTTTTGACGATTTCAAGTTTTCTTTTTCCATCCTTGCCTACCGTGGAGATGGTCTTGACGAACTCCACGCCCACGACGCGACCCTCATCGTTTGTGAGGATTTTCGTAGGTGCCACGTTATAGACAAACTCCGCTCCCTCTTCTTGGGCATTTTTGACCTCTTTGCGGCTACCGGGCATGCTGGCAGCATCGCGGCGGTAGGCACATATAGCTTTCTTTGCCCCTTCGCGAAGGGCCGTGCGCACACAGTCCATCGCCGTATCACCCCCACCTATGACCACGACGGTCTTCTCTTTGACCTCTTTTTCCCTGTCGTAGCTATCGCCAAAGATTTTGCGCTGGATGTTGGTAAGAAAATCCATTGCCATCATCGCGCCCTTGGCATCTTCGCCAGGGATACCGGCACGTCTGGGTTTGGTAGCACCGATACCGATAAAAACTGCATCGAAATTTTCCAAGAGCTCTTCAAAATCGAGATTTTTTCCTACTTCTACATTGAGATTAAGCTTCATACCGGCTTCAATAAGCCAGTTGATGCGGCGCTGGATTACCTTCTTGTCGAGCTTGAAGTTGGGGATGCCGTAGGTAAGCAGTCCCCCCGCACGGTCGGCACGCTCATACACGTGCGGCTCGATGCCAGCACGCAAAAGATAGGTGGCACAGCTAAGCCCGGCAGGACCGCTGCCAATAATTGCCACCTTCTTGCCAGTCATCTTGGAGCAAAACTCGGGACGCATCCCTTTTTTGAATCCCTCTTCGCTGATAAAGGTCTCGATAGCGCCTATGGTGATAGCACCGTATCCTTCGTTGAGGGTACAGGCACCTTCACAGAGTCTATCTTGGGGACAGACGCGTCCCATAATTTCAGGAAAGGGTGAAGATTCGTTGCTGATTTTAAATGCGAACTCCAAATCCTTCTCGGCTACCGTCTTGAGCCAATGGGGGATGAAATTGTGCAAAGGGCAGGCGTTGTGGCAGTACGGATCCCCGCACTGCACACAGCGATCCGCTTGCGTGGCAGCTTCGTTGGGATTGTAAATTTCATAAATTTCGCGAAAATCTTTGATACGTTCGTTGACGGCTCTTTTTTTAGGTTCGATTCGTTCGTTGAATATAAAATTTTGCATATTACTCCCCTTCCTCTAGGTTCAAAGGCACTTTTCTGAGCTCTTTTGGTCGCACCATCCAGAAGTTTCTAATCTCCATACGAAAATCTTCGAGGATTTCCTTGGCTCGCTCGCTGCCCGTTTCGTCATAGTATGTCTGCAAGAGTTTTTTGAGGTAGTGGCGCGCTTCGTCAAATTCGTCGATATCGATGCGACGCGCTTCGATGAGCTCTTGGTTGATCTTTTCGATAAATGTGTGGTCTTCGTCGTAGACAAAAGCTAGACCACCCGTCATACCCGCTCCGAAGTTGATACCGGTTTTGCCGAGAATCACCACGATTCCGCCTGTCATATATTCACAAGCGTGGTCTCCGGTACCTTCTACGACTGCCAGTGCTCCGGAGTTGCGCACGGCGAAGCGCTCGCCCACTTCACCGGCCACAAAGAGCGTACCGCCCGTAGCGCCGTAGAGGCAGGTGTTACCGGCAAGGCTGAAACGCTCTTGCGGATATTTTGGGGTGATCACGATCTTGCCGCCGTGCATTCCTTTGCCCACGTAATCGTTGGCTGCGCCTTTGATATTGATCTGTACGCCGTTGATGAGAAACGCTCCCAGGCTCTGTCCCGCAACTCCTTCGAGATTGATGGTGATAGCGCCCTCTTTGAGCCCGGCATCTCCGTAGTACTTGGCTATCTCGCCGCTGATGCGTGCACCGAAACTTCTGTTGACGTTTGTGATTTTTTTGTTGACGATGACGCTTTGGCCGGGATTTTCGATAGCGGGATAGACCTCTTTGAGAATAGCTTTTTCAAATTCGTTGCTATCGAAAGGTTCATTAGAGGGCACCTGGCAGGTATCCACACCATCGAGGCGTCTGAGCACTTCACTAAAGTCGAACTTCTTGGCAAACTCGTCGTCGATGACTCTGAGAAGATCGGTACGGCCGATGATATCATCGAGCTTCGTATAACCTAGGCTCGCAAGAATCTTGCGCACATCTTCGGCAACGAGAGTGAAGTAGTTGATGAGACGATCTACGGTGCCCACATAGTGCTCACGCAAGAATTCGTTTTGGGTAGCGATACCCACGGTACAGCGGTTAAGGTGGCACACGCGAAGGATTTTACATCCCACGATAGTCAGCACACCCGTTCCAAAGGCATAGCTCTCCGCACCCATAATGGCAGCTTTGACGATATCAAGACCTGTTTTGAGCCCACCGTCTGTCTGCAGCTCCACAAACTCGCGCAGGTGGTTTGCTTTGAGAGCGTTGTGGGCTTCGGTGAGTCCCAGCTCCCACGGGTTGCCGGCGAACTTGATGGAAGTGAGGGGTGCTGCGCCCGTTCCACCGTCACCACCGCTGATGATGATCTTATCCGCATAGGCTTTGGCCACACCGGTCGCGATGGTACCCACACCGGCCGTAGAGACCAGTTTGACGGCCACTTTGGCATCGGGATTGACCTGCTTGAGGTCAAAAATCAGCTGCGCCAAATCTTCGATGGAGTAGATATCGTGGTGTGGCGGAGGCGAGATAAGCGTCACACCCGGCATCGTATGGCGGAGCTTCGCGATGAGTGCCGTGACTTTGTGGCCAGGCAGCTGTCCGCCCTCTCCCGGTTTCGCACCCTGTGCGATTTTGATCTGAATCTCTTCGGCGCTGCGCAGATACGCAGGTGTGACACCGAAGCGTCCGGAAGCCACTTGTTTGATTTTGGAGTTTTTGATGGTGCCAAAGCGGCTTTCATCCTCGCCGCCCTCGCCGGAGTTGCTCTTGGCTCCGATGCGGTTCATCGCCTCGGCGATACATTCATGCGCTTCGGGACTGATAGAGCCCAGACTCATCGCTGCACTGTCGAAGCGGCGAAAGATATTTTCGATAGGTTCCACCTCATCGATGCTCACAGGCTTGCGATCGCTTTGAAACTCGAAGAAATCGCGGATAAAGCGGAGACCTCGCTTTTCGATCATATTTTTGAGCTCTTCGTATTCGCTCCACTCTCCCGAAATCGAGACATCGTGGATTTTGTTGACTACATTTGGGTTAAAGTCGTGGTATTCGCTGCCGTCTATATATTTGTAGTAGCCACCGAGTTCCAGAGGAAAGAGGCGTTTTTCGATATCGATTTCGTATGCATTTTTATGGTTGCGCTCCAGCCGCTCTTCGATATCTTGATAGCCAAGACCCGGTACGAGACACGCACTGCCGCTAAAGCATTCCTCTACGATTTCTTCGCTCAGCCCCAGCACGTCAAAGAGCGCGGAGTTGCGGTACGAAGCGATGGTAGAGATACCCATTTTGGACATAATTTTCAAAAAGCCGCCGTTGAGGGCGTTGACTACGTTTTTGAACTTGTTGCGCAATTCAAACGGCGTGAGTTCTTGTTTTTTGAGCTTCTCATAGACCGTAGCGAAGAGCAGATAGGGATAGACCGCACTCGCCCCATAAGCGATAAGCACCGCTGCGGAGTGGGAGTCTTGCACTTCGCCCGTGATCGCTACCATAGAAACGAGATGGCGCACTTTGGCTTCTAGGAGCTTTTTATTGAGGCGCCCTACCACCATAGCCATAGGAATCAGCTTTTTGTGAGGGCTTAGCTCCCTATCATCGAGAAAGATGATGCGCACGCCCTCTTCCTTGACGCTGCGCACGATCTCATCCGTCAGCGCTTCGAGAGATGCTTTGAGATCCTTTTCGAATGCGGTAGAGAATGTGCGGTTCTTGAAGCACTCTTGATAGCGCGGGTGCTTGGGATCGCCATAGCTTTGGAGCACATCCATTTTCTCTTTGATGAGGATGGGCGAGACCGCCTTGAGACGGATAGCGTGGTCGGGATCTTCGTCGAGGATGTTATGGATCTCACCGAAACCTGTGTTGAGGCTCATCACGATCTTTTCACGGATCGGGTCGATGGGTGGGTTGGTGACCTGAGCGAATTTCTGTTTGAAAAAGTCGGTGAAGTTGCGCTGTTTTTGGCTAAAGGCGGCCATCGGCGTATCGTCACCCATACTACCTACGGCCTCTTTGCCCTCTTTAATCATCGGCTCGATCACCTGTTCGATCAGCTCGTGCGTGAAGTTGTGGTAGCGCTGTTTGTGGACAATGTCATCGAGTCTATACTCATCGAGGTTGCTAAAAGGCTGCTCGATATGCTCTTGCAAGTACACCATATTTTCGTTGAGCCATTCGCTGTAGGGGTTAGAGTTTTTGAGATAGTCGTTGATATCCTCGTTTTTGAGCACCACGCCATATTTGAGATCGAGGGCTATCATCTCGCCGCTTTGAAGCCTTCCACGCTCCAAGATGTTCTCTTCCGGTACATCCAAGATGCCGTACTCGCTGGCGATGATGAGGCGGCGATCTTTCGTGATGATATATTTGGCGGGGCGAAGTCCGTTGCGATCGAGCACACAGCCGATGTAGCGGCCGTCGGTAAGGCTCACGGCAGCTGGGCCGTCCCACGCCTCGAAACAGGTGCTAGTATATTCATAGTATGCACGTAGCTCGGCATCCATATGAGGAGCGTTTTGCCAAGGAGCCGGAATGAGTGCGCGTGCGGCTTTAAAAAACTCTACACCGTTGACGATGAGAAACTCGAAAAAGTTATCGAGGCTCTTACTGTCACTGGCTTCTGGTTCTAGCGGCGGCAGGATGCGCTCGAGCTCCTCGTCGCTAAACACCTCGCTTTTTATCGATTCGCATTTGGCCAGCACGTTGTAGCGGTTAGCAGTGACGGAGTTGATCTCACCGTTGTGGGCTATCATCCGAAACGGTTGCGCCAATTTCCATTTGGGCAGAGTGTTGGTAGAGAAGCGCTGATGGAAAAGCGCGAAGCTCGCCTCGAAATCCTCATCTTGCAAATCGGGATAGAACATTTTGATGTAGGTGGGCATTACGAGGCCCTTGTAGGCGATCACTTTATTCGAAAATGTCGGGATGTAAAAGTCCTCGTCCTCTTGTAACGCCTTTTCTATTTCACGGCGGGTCAGATACAAAAGCGCTTCAAAACGCTTGGTGGCTATGAGCGAATTGGGTGCTACGAAAATCTGGACGATATTGGGCAGCGTCTGTTTTGCTAGCTCTCCCAGTGCTTCCGTATTGACTGGGACATTGCGAATGTGAAGTACCTTAAGGTCGTTTTTTGCACAATACTCTTTGATTACATCGAGGTTGCTCTCGTTTTTGTAAAAGACCATCGCCACGGCATAGGTTGCCGGCAGGACGAAATCCTCTTTTTCTGAGAGTTTTTTGAAAAATTTGTGCGGCATCGAAAAGAGCAGACCGCTTCCGTCCCCACTCTTTCCGTCAGCGGCGATGGCACCTCTGTGCATCATTCTTTCAAGCGCTTTGATGGCATCGTCCACGTTTTTGTGGGAGGGTTTGTTGTCTATGCTTGCAAGCAGTCCGAAACCGCAGTTGTCTTTGTAACTGGTGAGTAGATCCATGTGCACCCTTTCGCGTAGGCTTTTAACCAGATTTTAATATTCGTTGTAGTATAAAGTGTTTTATTTTATCCAGACTTTCATTAGAAACTACTTACAAAGCGCTGTTTATGCAAGGTTTCATCCTCCGTGTCACCAAAGTAAAAGATGAAGATCTCATAGTCAATATTCTAACACAATCGCACCTCTATACACTCTATCGTTTCTACGGTGCCAGGCACAGTACGATAAATCTCGGCTACAAAATCGATTTTGAGATAGAGTATCAGACCGGATACCTTCCTAAGCTACGCCACATTACGCACTTGGGATTTCCTTGGCTAAGAGATTTGCAAAAGCATATGCTCTGGCAGCGATTCATACGGCTACTCTATGACCATCTGCGGGAATTTGAGGAAGTAGATAGCTTCTATTTTGGGATGCTCGAGCGCTTGGCCAAGAAGCTGACGCGCCAAGAGCCCAGGCGCGCTTTTATCGAAGAGTATGTGCGACTCTTGGAATTTGAAGGGCGGCTCCATAGCGATATGCACTGCTTTATATGCGACCTCAAGGTCCAAAACCCTACCCTCGCCCGCGCCTTTTTGCCGGCCCATACCCACTGCGTGCCCAAAGAGCCCTTTGATGATAAAAAGCTCCTCTATCTCTTTAGGTACAAAGATACGCAATTTTTCGATGAAGAGGAGATCGAGCGTCTGTGGCAGACGCTCCAGGAGGGGTTTTAGTTGGCTTCGAAGTCGTCTACGTTGAAGTCTGCACCTACCAGCATCCTACCGCCGAAGTCCACCTTTTGCAAGATGTTGACCTCTTCGATGGGGTCTTTCTTGACCACATAGAGCTGGCCGTAGACCTGCACGGGATTCAGATAAAATTCGCTCAGCTCGATGCGCTGATTTTTATAGGAGATGTGTTCCGGCAAGATAGTATCGCAAATGGTATCGAGATACCCTTCACGCAGCACGTCATATTGATCGAAAAGGATAGAGCAGTCCACATAGCCAAGCTGGAGCGTCTTGGGATCGTCGATATCCCCTTCGCTCTCGAAGTTCCATACCCCTTCGCCTTCGAAGCTGCGCACGTAAAAGAGCTCTCCTTCTTGGGCATTTTGGATCGATTCTACCAAAGAGAGGATATTTTCGTTTGCCAGCACCACCTCGTCGCTATAGAGTGTATGCTCCGCTACGCGAATCGCGCACTCTTCAGGATCGACTCCGCGTAGCTCCACGGGCGGGTCGTAGGCATCGGCCTCACCCGTTTCGACAAAATCGTTGACCGCTTCGAAAAGCTCACGCACATCCTCGCGCGACTCTAGATCATATTCATCGATATCGAGCCCTTCGATCTCAAGACGCGTGACGTTGTAGAACTTCACTACTTTCGCCGCACCCTTGATGGTAATCTCGGCCATAGCATCTCCTATTGTTTTTTTATATTGTATAGAAATTCCAACACTTTCGCAACATCATCTACCATCTCTTGGGGGATCTGGTCATAAAGCTCCACGCTATAGAGCTCCTCGGTGAGCTTCTCGTCACGTTTGACGGGGATATCGTGTTCTTTTGCCACCTCGATAATCTTATACGCCAGATACCCCTCACCCTTGCCCACTACGTGGATCTCTTCGAAAAAGCGCTTGAGAGCGACCGCTTTTTTATTCTTCATATCTTTATATCCTGCAAAGAGTCTGCCAAAAGCCTATCGGTACTCGGTGACACCGTAGAAGAGATATGCACGAATGTGGGTTTGTGAAAAAGCGCGATAAGAGCTTTTTGAGACTCTTCTATTTTCTTGCGAAAACCCTCATCCTCTATGGAAAAGAATATCTCAAGCAAATTGCGGCGCAAAAGAAGCGTCGCCACCACTTCTCCTATATCGCTAAAACGAAGATAGATGCGACAAAAATAGCAATCACGCAGCGCCTTAAAAGCGACGCTGTTCTCTTCGAGATTCTCCATAGCCAGCGGCAACGAGACCACAAAAAGACCGCTGATGAGCGCTGCGAGCCAAAAACTTTGCAATCCCTCTTCTAGCACTTCATAGAGTTCCCCAAGTTCGCTTTTGAACTCTTGAACTCTTTGTAAAACCTTTTGATGATCCAAAAGAGCCTCTATAGTCTCTTTTTCAAAACCCTGTTTGACTTCTTCGAAGAGCATTTTTTGAATTTTTGGCTTTTGGAGAATTTGGTGCAGCACTTTTCCGATTTTAGCACCTTTGGTGTCGATCGCTGCCGCAAGGGTTTTGGGGTCGAGCTCTTTTTTGATGCGTTTTTTGATGCGTTCATCCTGTGTAGCCAAAGCAAGGAGAGCGGCGATATCCAGTTTCGTCAAAACCTCTTGCTCTTTTGCCGGGGCTGCATCGATGAGTTTGAGAATCCTCTCACCCTGCGTCGACAGCGCATTTTGGACCTGAAGCGTCATCTGCAGGCCCCTTTGCAAAGGGGTGTCGGTGCGCATGCGCACGAGTCTTCCCATCGTGCGCACGAGGGCATACTCACCGTAACTCTCTATGACTCGTGCCGTGATTTTTTGTCCGGGGCGAAGCTTTATGGACTCCCAGACGGTGCTATCGATGCGTAGTTGAGAAAGCCGCTCTATAGGTGTCATAGAGCGATTATCGGTCGCAAGCGCTAGAGCTTTAACCTGGTTTTGTCGAAAAATGTATCGTCGTGGATATGGCGAAAAGAGGCACGGATGTACTTGACCACGTCGGGAAAGCGTGATTCCAACTCACGCACAAACTCTTTCATGTTTTCACGCACATAGGGCTCTTTGATATCGAAGCGCATCGCGGGGCATGCCTCGTCACCGATAGCCATAAAATCGTTTCGCTTCACAAATCCTCTCGTTTGGGACTCGCGCACCTCTATGAGAGGGCGTATCACATACAGACCCTTTTGAGTTTTATAAATCGGAGGCATCGCGCGCATGGCGCCGTTGTAGAACATATTCATAAAAAAGCTCTCAATCGCATCATCGAGATGATGTCCAAGGGCGAGCTTGTTAAAACCGTACTCGAGGGCATAGGTGTAGAGGGCACCGCGGCGCATGCGCGAAAAAAAGCTGCAGTAGGATGAATTCTTGCGGATTTTTTCTTTGGCGATATCGAAAATTTCCGTTTCGTACACATCGTACTCGATGCCGTATTCCTCGCAGTGCTTGCGCAAAAAGTCGTAGTTTTCTCCCATTCCGTAGCTGATGGTGACGGCTTTGAAAGAAAAGTCGTAAGGAGCCACTTTTTGGATATATTTAAGAGCATGGATAAGCGTGAGGGAGTCCTTGCCGCCGCTAAGCCCTACCAAAACACGGTCACCTTCTTTGATGAGCTCAAACTCCGCGTTGGTGCGGGCTACCTGCTTGGCAAGTTTCTTAGAAAGCTGTGCTTCTTTCATGCGACGATTCGATCAAGCATGGAGATGATAAAATCTGCGCTGATGCGCGAAGAGCTTTTGAGGAATGCATCGAAATCGAAGCTAGCATCCATATCGGCCGCATCACTGATGGAGCGCAGCACGAAAAAGGGCACGTCGTACGCATCGCATACCACCGCTACGGCAGCTCCCTCCATCTCCAGGGCATCCGCATCGAAAGTTTTGCGTATCCACTCTTTGCGCGCAGGGTCTGCGATAAATTGATCGCCCGTAGCGATGATCCCCTCTTTGAGGGCTATTCCTTTTTCTTTGGCCACCTCCTGGGCGATGCGGCGTAAATTTGCATCACTCTCCACATAGACCTTACCCTCGGGTACATAGCCGTAAGGGTGCCCAAAGGCGGTGATATCCAAGTCATGCTGGCACAGTTTCGTAGCGGCTATCAAATCGCCGATTTTGAGCTCTTCGTTGATAGCTCCCGCCACGCCGCTAAAAAGCAGTTTTTCGCACTTGAAGTGCTCTATGAGCACGCTCGCAGTCAAAGAGGCGAAAACCTTGCCGATTTTGCTATAGGCTACGAAGATTTCGTGCCCCTTGTAGCGCGCTTCGAAGTAGCGATTGCCGGCGATGGTGTGGAGACGAATGTTTTGCATATTTTGCAATATGTGCGCCAGCTCGCTCTCGGGGCTCAGCGCCGGATCGAGACGCACGAGGATAGGCTCTATCTCCTCGACCATCGCTCCCATGATAGCTATGCGCATCTTACTCCTCCAGTGCCGCGAGTGCCGCTTCGAGGCTCTTCATGTCGCTGACCGAGAGCGTGGTTTTTTTGGTGATGCGGCGATTGAGTCCTTTGAGCACGCCCCCTTCGCCAAACTCTATAAAGATATCCACATCCCCTTCGATATTTTTGATAGAGTGCTTGTAGAGCACCGGCTTGATGAGCTGTTGTGCAAGAAGTTCTATCGCTTCGCCTTTCGTGCTATAGGGCTTGGCCGTGACGTTGGAGACCACGGGCATTGCGAAGCTATCTTGGATGAAGCGTTCCAAATACTCTTGCAACGGTTCAACGGCCTTTTGCATTAAAGGACAGTGGCTCGCCACACTCATATTCAAAAGCAGCGCTCTTTTGGCACCGGCCTCTTTGAATACGCTCTCCATCGCCTGCAAATCGCCTTTGATACCGGCTACCACGATCTGGCCGTCGCTGTTGTAGTTGGCAGGCCAAACCTGCTTCCCTTCACTGCGGGCCTTGGAGCAGATATCCTCTACTACCTCGTCGGATAGTCCCATCACCACCATCATGCCGCCGTGGGCGCCTTCGGCAGCTTGCTGCATGAATTTTCCACGGTTGTGCACCAGCTCTACTCCGTCGATAGTATCGAGAGCCTCGGCGGCGCACAGGGCGCTAAATTCACCTAATGAATGGCCCAAAGCGTAGACTCCCTCATAGTGTGCGCCCGCTTTATCGAAAAGCTCTTTGGCTATGAGGCTGACCAGCAAAATGGCAGGCTGTGTGTAGGCGGTTTTCGCCAGGTCGTCGTTTTCGGTAAAGAGGAGTCTGGTAAAGTCGATTTTGAGGCGATCGCTCGCAGCTTCTACGAGCTCTTTGGCAAGAGAGTCGTTATCGTAGAAATCTCGGCCCATGCCCACTTTTTGGCTTCCTTGGCCGGGAAAAAGCAGTGCTACTCTTTTCATCGTCGCTCCTAAAATGTTTGGGACATTGTAGCAAAGGAGAGACTAAAAGAAGTTTAAGCCCCCA
>WGBB01000240.1 GCA_015494505.1 Nitratiruptor sp.
CTTTTCATTTGAGCTTATATATTTTTACATACGGATTGGTAATCACGGGCTCGAAGATCGCCGGATCGTAGCGATCGAAGAAAAAGAGCCGGAAATAGACGCTATCGTAAAAGTCGTCATCCACCACTAGGATCTTGCTAAGTTGCGGCAATACCACGATATTGACCATCCCGGTGGGATACGCTACATCTTCGTTTACTTGGGATCTGCCATCTTTATCCATCACAATCTGCGCGATACGATGGATCTGTAAGCGATTTTTGCCATAGAGCACGACTCCTTGCGACTGCGAGATGGCAAGCATATTGTTCAGTACGATAAGATCGCCTTCACGGCGGATGCTGTTTGCTAAGAAAAAGAAGTGCTCTTGCTCCTCTTTGCCGGTCGTGAGGTCTATTTGGGAAAACTTGGCGATTGTAGGAAAAATCTCAAGCATCCGAAGCGGCAGGTAGTAAAAGATTTTTTGCTTGATTTTCGGCAGTTTGATGGGTTTTTGGATATAGTCCAAAAACTGTGCAGGGTCCTTGATACCGTAGTAGCGCATCATCGCTTCGATATAAGTGCCTTTGAGGGTGCTGTCGATGAGAAACTTTTCCGTAAAATAGACATCGAGTACCGCCATGTTTTTGCTGGCTATCTGACTGGTCGTCGTCAGGGCGTAGCTGACGGGGAAATTCACATCGCCGGTATGCTTGCCGCCGTCTACGAGAGTTTTGACGTCGGCATAGTAGCGCACGGGATAGCCGTAGTCCCACCATGTGAGCACATAGTCCTCGCGCGATGCGATATCGTGGAGCTTATGCAGCGCATCGATTTCAGGCGGTGTGAGGACCGTGGGGACGATATAGTGTCTGGCGTGCTCGTAGTTTGGATAGATGAGGCCGACGATGAGTGCCAAAGGCACAAAAAGCTCTACGCTGCGCGCTGCCATACCTTGCACCGTAACTGCAAGCAGCCTAGCCGCCAAAACAGCCAAATATGCAGCTCCCAGTGCGAAAAACGGCACGGCGAAGATGGTAAAGCGAAGTCCACCAAAATGGGCATAGAGCCCAAGTCCCACCATGGGCAGTGAAACGAGGAGCACCGGGTAACGGATAAGCAAAAGGATATATCCTATGAGTCCTAGGATAAAGCCTACGTAGCTTCCGCTGATACGATGTATCACGGTATCCCAAGAGATATTTGCCGTTTCGCGCACGGTCTTGACGACTGCGTAGAAATGAAGCTTCGCATCACTTAGACTCTCGTCTCTATGAAAATAGGCATTGTGCAAAATAGACTCAAACCACTGCCAACCGCCGAAAATAGCGTAGAGACCGGCAACTGCAGCAAAAAAGAGCCAAAAATAATGCTCCAAAGCCGCTATACTTCGCCAAAATAGTACCGTAAGCGCCGCTAGAAGCGCCACTTTTATCCAAAAGCCGAAAGACATCACGCTTACAAGCAAAAAGGCGAAAAAGAGAAAGCTTTTCTTGTCTCTATCGAAAATGAGGATATAGAGCAGCGTCATCGCCACGATAGCATTGGACACCATAAAAAGCCCGGTGTGCCATGCGATACTCATGGCAATAAAGAGCGGCCCTATCCAGTATGTACGCGTATCTTTACTGGTAAGTGCCTTATAAATCCCCCAAATAGCGAAAAGCGGCAAAACGATGACCAGCATATCGGTATCGTAGTAGCCGTACATCGTGCGGTGGTAGTAGCTCCATGTGATGGGGGCTAGGAGTGCAGCGAGGAATCCCATATAGGCGTTTTTGAGTTCATGTCCCAAAAGCACTAATGGAATCGCTAAAAGCGCGCCTACCACGCCCGGCATATAGAAGATGAGCGTATCGAGGTCGAGGTGCAAGATGCGCACCAAAAAGGCCGTCAGTTTCGAAAGCGGATAGTCTACGGGCGAAAGGTCACCCTTTTGATGGAAGCCTGCGAGAATATCTCTGGCACCTTCTGCGAAGTAGTAGCCGTCGTTGTTGTTGATAAGCGGTTTTCCGTGGTAGTAGATGGAGAAGTATTGCGCCACTTCATGGATGTAGATATGGCGAAACCAGATGGCAAAAACCGTCGCCACAAGGATATAGAGTGCTATCTCATACCATCTATCTTCACGAGAAATATCAAGATATTTTCGTATCATCGATAACCTTTAGCCATTCGGTCAGAATTTTCTCTTTTGCAAAATCTTTAGCACGTATTGTAGCGTTTTTGGCCAAATTTTTGCGCAGCGTCGCATCTGTCGCGATCTTTCGCATCGCTTCGCTCATCGCTTCCACATCGCCGTTTGGCACGAGGATGCCGTATTTGCCCTCTTCCAAAATCTCCGCCGGACCGAAAGGACAATCGGTGCTAATCGCCGGTAGTCCACAGGCCATCGCCTCTACGAGTACATTGGGAAACCCTTCGTTCGTGGAGCCAAAAACGAAACAATCCGCCTTCGCAAGATAGGCGAAGGGATTGGCACGGCGGCCTAGGAGCTTCACGCGCTCTTGCAGGCCAAGCTTTGCTGCGAGTGCTTCGAGGTTTTGATGCTGGGGCCCTTCTCCGATGATCCAAAGATCGGCATCGAGGCCGCTTTTTGCCAGCGCTTCTATAAGAAGGCGGTGGTTTTTACCCCTATCGAGGCGCCCAATGGTAATGAAGGTAAAACGCTCCATCTTCTCGGGGATAGGCTCTTTGGCCAACCTCGCTATCTCTTCTAAATCAAAGGCGTTTGGGATGGCTACAACGTTTTCGATGCCAAAGTAGTCTCGCAAGTCCTTGGCACTTCCAGCTGAGTT
>WGBB01000241.1 GCA_015494505.1 Nitratiruptor sp.
GCCTACACTGATAACCTCGAGGGTCTCTTCGAGGTTTTTGAGGTGGCGTGCGAACTCGTCATACCAGATGGCCAGCACAAGGCCGAAGGTAATAGGCTCGCCATGGATGCCGTGGCTGCGCCCCACCATGAGGGTCATTTTATGTTCGAATGCCCGTTTTTTTATCGACTCCATCACCATCTTCACATCTTCGATGATAAGCTTGAGGGAGTCGCGCATCTGGAGCGCCACGGCTGTGTCGATGGTATCGGAGCTCGTCATTCCGTAGTGCACCCAGCGAGATTCTGGTCCTAGGCTCTCTGCGACGCTGGTGAGAAATGCGATGACGTCATGTTTGGTCTCTTTTTCGATTTCGTTGATGCGATCGATATCGAACTTGGCGTTTTTGAGGATCTTTTGCATATCTTCATCGGGGATGAGTCCCAAGCGATTCCATGCCTTGACGGCTGCTAGTTCCACGTCCAGCCAGGCTTGGTATTTGGCCTGCATCGTCCATTTGTCGGCCATCTCTTTACGTGCGTATCGTTCGACCATGAAAATCCTTTAAAGTGAGGGATTTTTTGTATTGTGTGTATAATTCTCTTTATGTAACTATACTATCCTAGCAAAAACAATCTTTATTTTCGCTCAAAGGAAAAATTTGCCATTTCGTCGAAAAATTGTTAAAACAAATGTACCAATAAAACTTTTCTTACTTCTTATGCGCTCACTTAGTGTTTCCCAATCCCTAGCCCAAAAGATGATCGATACAGGCAAAATCTTCGTCGACGGAAAAGTGGTGCGTGACAAAGCAGCCGTAGTGCGAGGAGAGGTGGAGGTACTCGATTTTATCCCCGAATCGCGTGGTATCGCTCCCGTTTTCGAGGCGCGTGATTTTGCGATATTTGATAAGCCAAGTGGCGTGATGGTCCATCCACGCAATCGCCAAAGCGGCTATACGTTGGTGGACGAGGCGCGCTATCGCTTCGGAATCGATGCCAATATTACGCATCGCATCGATATGGAGACTAGCGGTTTGGTGCTGGTGAGTAAGCATAAAGAGGCGGAGAAGTATCTCAAAGGACTCTTCGAGGCCAAAAAAGTACACAAGCGCTATTTAGCCCTGGTGCGAGGGCGTCTGGAAAAGGAGCTCTTCATCGATGCTCCCATTCGAAAAAACCGTGACTACTCCACTGTCAAACTCAAAGTGCTAGTGGGTGATGGCGGCAAGAGCGCCCAGACCATCGTGCGGCCTCTAGAGGTTTTCGGTGATATGACGCTGGTGGAGGCTGTTCCGCTCACGGGACGGCAGCACCAGATACGCGCCCATCTGTTTCACGTGAAACATCCTATCGTGGGTGACCCCATCTACGGCGTATCTACCGAAATCGCTATTCGCTATTTGGATAGAGAACTCTCACATAAGGAGCGTCTCCGCTATACAGGCGCCCAGCGGCTTATGCTCCATGCCAACCTTTTGGAGTTTCCTTACAAAGAGAGTCACTATCGTATCGTATCGCGTTACGATTTCGCTGCGGAATGTGCTCTGGTAGCGGCTATGAGCGGTTTTTGAAAAATGTCACCACGATAAAGGCGACGACACTGACTATGACCGTGCCGCCGATGATTATGAGCATAGCGTCATCGAGTTTTGTCATCGAGGTCTTCCTCATGTTCTATGGAAATTTTCACGAAAGCCACCACCATGAAAATTACGGCGATGATGAGCACGAGCGCCATGATGAGTTCATAGTTTTTAAATGGCACAGGCATTGCTCTTCTCCCTCAGTTGTCCACAAGCTGCACTGATGTCGAGCCCCTTGGACTCTCGGACAGTGCATAGTATACCGTGGTCGAGTAAATAGCGCTGGAATCGTTTGACACTCTCCTCATCGGGACGCTCGAAGGGACTGCCCGGATAGGGATTGAAGTAGATGAGATTGACTTTGGCTTTGATGCCATGCAGGAGTTTGACCAGTTTCTTGGCGGCTTTGAGGTCGTCGTTGACATCTTTTATCACGAGGTATTCGAACATCACACGTTTGCGCTGGTCGATGGGGAATTGGCGCACCGCCTGCATGATGGCTTCGATATTGTAGGCTTTGTTGATAGGCATGAGCTGCTGGCGCAAGACGTCGTCCACAGCATGGAGGCTGATAGCGAGCAGCACGCCCAGATTCATCTCGCCCAGTTTTTTGATTTTGGGTGCGAGGCCGCTGGTGGAGATGGTCTGGCGCCGCGGCGAGATAGAAAGGCCGTGGTCGTCGCTAAAAATTTTGACGGCTTTGGCCACGTTTTCGAGATTATCGAGAGGCTCGCCCATGCCCATGTAGACGATGTTGACGCGGCGATTGGCGGGGATATGGTTATCCTCCTTGATAGCAAGCACTTGTCCTACGATTTCGCCCGGTGTGAGGTTGCGCACGAAGCCACCTTTGGCCGTAAGACAAAAGGCGCAGCCCACTTTGCAGCCCACTTGGCTCGATACGCAGACGGTATATTTTGCTTCTTTGACGATGTTGCCCTCATTGTCGCGCACCTCCGGTTTCATAGGGAGCAGTACCGATTCGACTGTATGACCGTCTGCGAGGCCCAGAAGATACTTTTTGCTTCCATCACGGCTCTGCTCGACCTTGAGGATTTTTGGCGTAGCGATAGTGAACTTTTCGTCCAGTTCGGTGCGCATCGCCTTGGGGAGGTTGGTCATTTCTTCGAAGCTTTTGGCGCCTTTTTGGTAGATCCACTGGTAGATCTGTTTGGCGCGAAATGCTGGTTTGACCTCTTGTTCTAGCTCTTCGCGCGTAAGGTCGAGAATGTTCTTTTTCATAAAAAACGCTCCTTAAGATGCCGCTGCAAGATTTCTAATGCCGCAGGATAGTTGGCCATATAGTCTCGGTGTGCATCGGCATCGCATCTGTTTGTGACGACGAAGATGCCGCCGGCCGGGATATTGAACTCTTTGGCGACGCTGAGTACCGAAAAAAATTCCATATTTTCCGCGCCTATGCCATGGCGTAAAAATTGTTTGGCGAAACTCGGGTCGGTAGTGATGTAGTTGCTAGAGTTCACGATAGTTTGATGTTCGATATCGAGTCCTTCGCTGGTGATGACGTTATCCATGGGGGTGTAGGATTTACCCTGCCAAAAGGAGAGCTCTATCTGGGATGCTCCCCTGCTCTCTATCACATCGAAAATCTCATGTTCGCCGTAGCTCCCTGCCGTGCCTGCAAAGAGGATGAATTCGGGCGCTTGCATGAGGCACAGGCGCGTGAGATTGACGGCTGATTCTATGAGACCCACGCCGATGGGAACAGCACCGGGGATGGTTTCGTTTTTGCCGGCACAGACAATCATAGGCGAACCGGTATCCCTTCGTTAGCGAGGTAGCGTTTGAGCTCCATGATATCGATTTCTCGGTAGTGGAAGATGCTGGCAGCTAAGGCTGCGTCTGCTTTACCCACTGTAAAAGCATCTTTGATATGCTCCATCGTCCCGGCACCGCCGCTGGCGATGACGGGAATATCTACGGCTTCACTGATGGCTCGCGTGAGCTCTAAGTCGTAGCCCTCTTTCGTGCCGTCTGCATCCATGCTGGTAAGGAGTATCTCGCCCGCACCTCTATCGTAGACCTCTTTGGCCCACTCTACTGCGTCTTTGCCGCTATCGTACCGGCCGCCGGCTGTGAAGACGTGCCAGCGCTCCCCTACCCTTTTAGCATCGATCGCTACGACGATGCATTGGCTGCCGAATCTCTTGGCGCTCTCATCGATAAATTCGGGGCGTTTGACGGCAGCGGAGTTGATGCTCACCTTGTCACAACCGACTGCCAAGAGTTTGTAGATATCATCCAGTTCACGAATTCCGCCGCCTACGGTGAGAGGGATGAAGACCTCTTTGGCCACCTCTTCGACGATATGGACGATGGTATCGCGCTCTTCGTATGTGGCCGTGATATCGAGGAAGGTGATTTCATCCGCTCCCTCGTCGTTGTAGCGTTTGGCCACTTCCACCGGATCGCCTGCATCCTTGAGACCTACGAAGTTGACCCCCTTGACCACGCGCCCTTTGTTGACGTCGAGGCAGGGGATGATACGCTTTGCAAAGTACTCTTGCATAGTGTATGATTCCTTGGTATAGTCTTTTGAAGGTATTATACTACACTTTATTGGGAGCGTATGCGACTGCAGCAATTTCGTGGCGTTATCGATATTTTGCGCATGCATTATCCACAATGGGATGCGCCGGCCAAGAGATTTTTGGCCCAAGCAAAATATAAACGGACACCATATACGATATTGATAACGACTCTTTTGAGTTTGCGTACGAAGGATACCGTCACGCTTGAGGCCGCAAATCGCCTCTTTGCCATAGCGGATACGCCCCAGGAGATGGTGCATGTTTCACGTGAAACGATAGAGAAAGCCATCTATCCTGTGGGGATGTATAGGCGTAAAGCTGAAGCGATAC
>WGBB01000242.1 GCA_015494505.1 Nitratiruptor sp.
GAACTGCGCGACAAAAACCCTGAAAAACTTTTCAAGCTCGCTACGCGCGGTATGCTTCCCAAAACGAAACTGGGCCGCCAAATGCTCAAAAAACTCAAAGTCTATCCGGGAAGCGAACATCCTCACACAGCACAGATAAAGGGAAACTAAGATGAGTAGAGTATACGCAACAGGCAAAAGAAAGACCGCTGTCGCAAAAGTATGGATGACAAAGGGAAGCGGTAAAATCATCGTTAACGGCATGAGTCTTGATGAGTGGCTAGGAGGTCACGAAGCGCTGAAGCTTAGAGTACGCCTTCCTCTAGCATTGACCAAGATGGAAGAGAGTGTCGATGTGGTCGCTAAGACGCTGGGAGGCGGCTACTCAGCCCAAGCCGATGCGCTCAAACACGGTATCTCTAAAGCACTGTGCGAAATGGACGAGTCACTGCGTGCAGTCCTCAAACCACACGGACTTCTCACTCGCGACGCACGTGTGGTCGAGAGAAAGAAATACGGAAAACACAAAGCTCGCCGCTCACCTCAATTCTCAAAACGTTAATTTCCTCTCTGCGGGCTTCGGCCCGTGCATTCTTCTTATCAAATTCTTACCGGAAAGGTCTCTATGCTCAAAGATATCACGCCAAAAGAGCTGGAAGAGCTCAAAAACCAAGGTGTCGTACTCATCGATATACGAACGCCTATGGAGTGGCAACAAACAGGTGTAGTGCCCGGGTCAAAGCTTTTAACATTTTTTGATATGTACGGCAATTACGATATAGATGCATTTATGAACGAGTTTCAAAAACTTGTCCCCACGAAAGATACCCCTTTCGTGCTTATTTGCCGTACGGGAAGTCGCACCTCTACAGTCGGGAATTTTCTTGCAAACCAAATGGGCTATACAAAGGCTATGCACCTTGCCGGCGGTATTTATGCTTGGGCGAGTGAGGGCAAAAATTTCGAGCCGGTGGCAGGCTGAGGTATAATAGAGCCAAAAAGGAGATGGCATGCGCCTTTTTGTGGCTCTTGTGATTTGCATACAACTCCTCGCTGCCGGAACGCTCCATCTCGCCATCTCCGCAAATCCTAGCCGTATCAATCCGCTACTCGCTACCGATAGTGCCAGCGGCGAGATAGCTTCTTGGGTCTTTAACGGACTTTTTAAATATGACAAAGAGGGCCGTATCGTAGGGGATCTTGCTCGATCGTGGCGATTTGAAGATGATCGACATTTGGTAGTGCATCTGCGCCGTAACGTCACCTGGCACGACGGCGAGCCGTTTACGGCCGAAGATGTGCTTTTTACCTACAAACTCATCACCTCTCCCAAAATCTTCACGCCCTATGCCAGCGATTTTCGCTATGTGCAAAGAGTGGAGATGCTTGACCCCTATACGCTGCGCATCACCTACAAAAAGCCTTACTTTAAAGCGCTCCAAACCTGGATGATAGGGATAGTGCCAAAACACATCCTCGAAAAAGAAAAAGATATTATGACGAGCGACTTTAATCGTCATCCCATAGGCACTGGTCCATATAAGCTCGCAAAACTGAGTATCTCCGGGGATATAGAGCTTGTGGCGAACGAGAACTACTTCGAGCATCCGCCTCGTATCAAAAAAATCCATTACCATTTCTTGCCCGACCCCTCTACGGAGTTTCTCATGCTCAAATCCTTCAAGCTCGATGTAGGGGGACTTACTCCTTTGCAGCTGGAGCGCCAGATTGACGAGGGTTTTCGCAAACACTACCGCGTCATCGAGCAGCCAAGCCACGGATATACCTATTTGGGCTTCAATCTTGCTCGCAAAAAATTCCAAGACCTGCGCGTACGCCAAGCCATCAATCTCGCAATTGATCGCAAGGAGCTTGTAGATATTCTCTTCTTTTCGCATGGGCGCATCTGTACAGGCCCTTTTATGCCGGGTACCTTCGCTTTTGACCCTTCCGTGCGTCCGCCTCGCGTGGACCGCCAAAAAGCGAGGGCTCTTTTAGCTGCCGCCGGATATGACGAAAAGCATCCCCTCTCGTTCGAAATCGCCACCAACTCCAACAACTCCATCCGCATGTACGCAGCTCAGATTATCCAGCAGCAGCTTGCCAAAATAGGGGTTAAAGTGACGATTCGTGCTATGGAGTGGCAGGCCTTTCTCAACACCGTGGTTACTCCCAGAAAATTCGATACGATACTTCTTGGATGGGGGCTGGGCCTTACTCCCGATGCCTATCCCCTTTGGCACAGTGATTCGGCCAAAATAGGAGGGTTTAATCTCGTAAGCTATAAAAACCCCGAGGTAGATAGACTCATCGAAGAGGCCGAAGGGACTGTGGACCAAAAGCGCTTAGGAGAGCTCTATCGCAAAATCTTTCGAAAAATCGTCGCAGATGTCCCCTATATCTTTCTCTATATCCCAAACTCCATCACCGCCGTCAACCGCGCCATCAAAAACGTAGAGCCCTCCATCGTAGGTATCATGCATAACGAAATCGATTGGATCAAGCCGTGAAGCGCGCTACGATTCTGTTCGACCTCGACGGCACCCTCATCGACTCTACCGAAGCGATTCTCGATAGCTTTTCCTATGCATTTGCAAAATTTGGGAAATCTGCTCCTCCAAAAGAGAGGATTCTCGCTCTTATAGGCCATCCGCTCGACTTTATGTTTACTCATCTTGGTGTGAAGAAAAATGTGGAGGACTACGTGCATGCCTACAAAGAGCGCTACCGCATTATCTCCAAAGAAAAGACCAAGCTTTTGCCAAATGCGCGTGAAGCGATAAAAGAGGCGGCATCTTTTGCTACCCTTGGCGTGGTGACTACCAAAACAGGGCTCTATTCGCGCGAGCTTTTAAAGCATATGGGTGTGATGGGCTATTTCGGTGTGCTCATCGGGCGCGAAGATGTCATCCATCCCAAACCCCATCCCGAGCCGATTCTCAAAGCGATGCATCGGCTATCGGCACACAAAGAGCATACCTACATGATAGGGGACACCTGCCTCGATATGGAGGCGGCACATGCTGCCGGCATCCAAGGGATAGCAGTAGTATGCGGCTACCA
>WGBB01000243.1 GCA_015494505.1 Nitratiruptor sp.
GCTTCTTCGCCTCATAGCGCCGCACGTCATCGGCGAAGCTGAATATATGGGCGTCTATGCCAGGTAGCGTGCGCATAGGCACCAGCGGCTTTTATTACGAGCACTGGCGGGGAGCCTTCTATCCCGAAAAGCTCCCCAAAAGCCGCTTTTTCGAGTATTACGCCGAGCATTTCGATACCGTCGAACTCAACGCCACTTTTTATCACCTTCCCAAAGCCAAGACCATAGAGCACTGGAAAAGTCTCGCACCCGATGGCTTTTTGTTCGCCCTCAAAGCCTATCGCGGTATCACACACTATACACGCCTCAAGGACCCAAAGGAGTGCTATAGATTCTTGCATCTTGTAAAGCCCCTCAAGCCTCATTTGGGACCTATCCTCTTGCAGTTGCCGCCTTCACTCCATAAAGATGCCCAACTGCTTGTTTCCTTTTTGCACGCACTGCCCGTGGGTTACCGCTGCGCCGTGGAGTTTCGCCACAAAAGCTGGTATAGCGACGAGATCTACGAGCTGCTACGCCGCTACGAGGTGGCGCTTTGTCTGCACGATTTTGAACAAAAATCTACGCCTATAGTGACCACGGCGAAGTTCGTCTACATACGATTTCATGGATCAAGCGGTCGCTATGTTGGCAGCTACGATGATGCGGCGCTGCAAGAATGGGCGGCGAAGATCGAAAAGTTTCGCTCACACGGGCTGGATGTCTATTGCTACTTCAACAACGACTTCGAGGCTGCCGCCGTGCGTGACGCTAAGCGCCTACGCTCTCTTTTGGCCGCAGAGTAGAAAGACATGGAAATCGCGGTGTTTGGTGATGGTGAATATGCGTTTTTTGCATAGAATCTCGAGGCTGTTTTGCGTAAATAGCGAAGCGAGTGCATCTGGGTCGAAGCCGAAGTGATAGACCCCTTCGTTGCCTCTATCATGAAAAGTGCCGTCCTCGCTCTCCAAATCGGCTATGCAAAGCATTCCGCCCTTTTTGAGAAGCTGTGCGAGTTTCGCGATCGTAGCTGCCGTGTCTTTGATGTGATGCATCGCCATGGATGAGACGATGAGGTCGAAGGAATCTTTTGGGAGCGAAGTGGTGGCGTAGATATTGGGTGAAGGGGATTTTTGGTTGAAAACTTCCACCATCTTGGGTGCGGGGTCGTAGCCGATGATGGTGGAGGCCAGTTGCGTCAGATTATAGCTCACGAGTCCTGTGCCGCAGCCAAAATCGAGGAGTTTTTCCACTTTTGTAGGCGCGCATGCGCTTATCGCATCTGCCACCGCTTTGGCCAGAGCCTGTCTACGGGCATTTGCATCCCAATTTTTAGCGAGACTATCGAAACTACTCACCCTTAAGACCCAAACAGTTGATAGCGATGCCGCGAATTTTTCTGGCTTGATAGTCGAGTTTGAACCAGCGGTCAAACACCTCTTTGGCATCTATCTTGTCGGCCTTGCTAAAATCGAGGGCACCGTTGGCGTCTTTGGGAATGAACTTTTCTAAAAATTCATACATCTCCATACGCATCTTTTCATATTTTTTAAACTCTTCCATCGCTTTTTCTTTATCCATCGCGCTTCCTTGTGTAGATTTGAACTAGTTGGATATTTCTAGGACGTGAATAAGAAATGTCAAAAGTTATTATAAGCTAATTTTGCATAAAATTAGGCAAACATCTCAATGGAGTCGCCCATGATAATGGAATCCATCAAGTACATGATTCTCGGGATGGGAATCGTCTACATCTTCTTGTACCTTATGGTAGTGGTGCTTGATTGGCAGCACAAGCTTCTTTTGAAGTACTTCCCTGAAAGCTTCGAAGACTCACCGAAAGAGCAAACTCCCACGACCTCCAAGCGTGACAAGCTCAAAAAGGTCGCAGCCATTACCGCGGCTTTGCACCATATGAAAAATTCCTAAAAAGAGGTGAACATGGCTCAAAAGAAAAAGTATATCGATGTGATGGATACCACCTTCCGCGACGGCTTTCAGTCGGTCTTTGGCGGTAGGGTGTTGATGAAAGATTTCTTGCCTGCGCTTGATGCAGCCAAAGAGGTGGGCATCACGCATTTTGAGTTTGGGGGCGGTGCGCGTTTTCAGAGCCTCTTTTTCTATCTGCGTGAAAACGCCTTCGATATGATGGACGCATTCAGAGAAAAAGTGGGCCCCGAAGCGAATCTCCAGATCCTTGCGCGCGGTATTAACACAGTGATGCTCGATACCGGCAGCCGCGAGCTCATTGACCTTTTTGCCAAGATGTTCGCGAAGCACGGCACTACCACCGTGCGTAACTTCGATGCACTCAACGACGTGGACAACCTCGAGTACTCCGCCCAGTGCATCAAAAAGTACGGTATGAAACATGAGGTGGTCATCACTATTATGGACTTGCCTCCTGGGTGCACCGGTGCGCATACGCCGGACTTTTACGAAGCGAAGCTGAGAGAAATCCTCGATCGCGGCATCGAGTTTGACAGCCTCGCTTTCAAAGACGCCAGCGGTACCAGCAGCCCCCAAAAGGTGTATGAAACCATCAAACGTGCACGTAAGATTCTCGGCAAAGATGTGCATATTCGTCTCCATACCCACGAGACGGCAGGTGTGAGTGTGGCGTGCTACTTGGCTGCACTAGAGGCCGGAGTGGACGGTATCGACCTCGCAGCCGCACCTGTAAGCGGTGGCACGAGCCAGCCAGACATCATCACGATGCTGCACGCTGTCAAGGGTAAGCCCTACGATCTGGGCGGTCTCGATATGGAAAAGGTGCTCGAATATGAAGAGACCCTCAAAGCCTGCCTTGAAGACTACTTCATCCCACCCGAAGCGACGCAGGTGAGTCCACTCATCCCATTCTCACCGATGCCGGGTGGGGCTCTGACGGCCAATACACAGATGATGCGCGACAATAAAATCTTGCACAAATATCCAGAAGTAATCAAAGCGATGCGCGAAGTTGTCGAAAAAGGTGGTTTTGGAACAAGCGTGACGCCTGTTAGCCAATTTTACTGGCAGCAAGCTTTCAACAACGTGATGTTCGGACCATGGAAGAAGATCGCTCCAGGCTATGGCCGCATGGTGCTCGGATATTTTGGAAAAACGCCTGTAGAGCCCGATCCTGAGGTGGTGAAATTGGCAAGTGAGCAGCTGGGTCTCGAGCCAACCACCGAAAACCCACTCGACATCGCCGATCGCGACGAGACCAAATCTATCGCATACTGGAAGAAAAGACTCGAAGAAGAAAATATCGAAACAACCGAAGAGAATATCTTCATCGCCGCAGCGTGTGGTGACAAGGGTATCGCATTCCTCAAAGGCGAGAGCCCGTTGATGGTCAGAAAAAAAAGCGAAATGGAGGAAGAGAAAGTGAGCAAAACAAGTGGAATCTATACCGTTATCGTGGATGGCGAGAAGTTTGTGGTAGAGATCGCAGAAGGCAACGTGGAGGTCAAGCCTCAAGCAGAAGCCGCTGCGCCTAAAGAGACCGAGATCGTAGAAGAGCAAGCCAGCAAAGGCGAAGCCGCCGGCGGTATGGTGGAGATCAAGTCTGCTGTGCCCGGGACAGTCTGGAAAATCCTCGTCAACCCAGGCGACAAGGTCAAAGCCGGCGATAAGATCATGATCCTCGAATCTATGAAGATGGAGATCGACATCCCGGCACCCCAAGACGGTGTGATCGCACATATCGCCGTAAAAGTCAACGATACGGTCGAAGAGGGCCAAGTACTAGCGACTATGGAGTAAGCGATGAAGAGAATCGTAACATTTCTACTCGCGCTTTCGATATTCGCCATTCCTATCGCATCGCTTGCGGCTATCGAACATACGGCGCATGAGCAAAAGACCGTAG
>WGBB01000244.1 GCA_015494505.1 Nitratiruptor sp.
GGCTGGTGTTGGGCAATGAGAAGGTTGGCCTCCGTTGGCGGTACCGGGCGTAGGTTCGTATCGTTAGTGTAGTGCTCATAGGAGCCGAAAATCGCGATGTCGGGGTAGAGTCTATCGCTCACCTTTTTGGCGTAGAGATTGGCGATTTTGGCGTTAGCGTTTTGCGCTTGGGTCACGGGAGCGCTTTTGAGCTTATGCAGCAGATCTTGGATCTCGGAAGCTTGCAAGAACGCTGCTACAGCGAGGGAGAGAAAAAGAGACCTTTTCATTGCTCTTTCCTTATGGCTTTGATGATTTTCGTAGCGAGTATTTTGGCCAGGTCTTTGATGTCGGGCTCGGGCGTGACGGCATACTCCTGGACGTAGTGAGCTACGCGTTTGCGAAGACCCGCCGTAGTTTGGTGCAGCACGAAAGATGAGACGATCATCAGCTGCACCGCAAAGGGGTTTTGGATGGTAAAGACCCCTTTTTCGATGCCTTCGTTGAGGATGGCGGTGAGGGTGCCAAGAGTTTGCGCAAGGGTCTGCACCGCCTTTTCGCTCATATGTTTACCGTCATCTGCAAACTCGTGCGCCAAAATGGCGGCGAAGCAAGGGTACTCCTTTAAAAAAGCGCCGAAACTCTCGATGTATTGGCGCAGTTTCTCTTCGGGGTTTTGGGCCGTTATGGAAGCCTTGATGTGAGCTATGAGATTTTCGAGGCGAAAGAGCAGCACCGCTTCATAGAGCGCATCTTTGTCTTTGAAGTGGTAGTAGATGGCGGCTTTGGTGATGCCCACCTCCTTGGCAATGGCATCGAGGCTCACACCTTCGTAGCCGTGTTTGGAGAAGTGCCTGGCCGCGATTTGGAGGAGTTTCTCTTTTTTGCTAAGACCTCTGCTCATGAGCTATCCTTACCTGTCGTTAAGTAAGTATATGCTCTTTTTGCTTAAAATCAATTGAAAGAGCCACAATTGCTGCTATACTATCAAGCAAAAAAGGTGTGCAATGCAGTTTACGGCCCAGCCAAGAAGCAAGCGTGACTACTTCTTTTCCCAGCCCCATCAGCCGTTTTTCGCTTTAGGTATTCTCGATGCGATTCTTTTCATGCTCCTTTTCATTCCGGCTTTTCGTGGCATCATCGCCACAGACGCATTGTATCTCCACGCTTTTTCGATGATATTCTTGGTCTTTACCAATTTCTTTTACGGCTTTTTGTACACCACATTTCCCAGATTTTCCGGTACCGAGCCGATAGCGACGCGCGAGTATCTGGTGGTGGTGCTTTTGCAAGCGCTCGCGGCTGTGACGTTTCTCGTGGGTATCTGGTGGCAGCCCGGGCTCTATGCCGCTGCGCTTTTCATAGCAGCCGGCTTTGGCAAGACCCTGCAGGTGTTTTATAGGATCTATGGGCGCTGCACGCTGCCCAAACGCGATCAGTACTGGATCATCGTGGCGCTGGGCATCGGGGCGATGAGCGATATACTCTTTTTACTCTCCTTGGTGCCTTGCAAATGCGCTACGAATGTCTTTTTCTCTACGGCAGTAGGGTTTGGGGTCTATATGTACATGTTTTTCCTGGCTTTCGTGGTGGGGTTTCGGATGGTGCCGTTTTTTTCACATGTGATGGGCTACGCAGCGCCCAAGTGGCTGCACATTACAATCCTCGTGCTCTTTACCCTCCACTCTTTTTGCTCCGTCGCGTTTCCAGAGGCGCTCTTTGCCATCGATGCGGCAGCGGGTGCGCTGATCGTGCGAGAATTGGTGCGGATGCACCTGCCGTTTCCAAACAGCGAGCCGCTTTTATGGATACTCCATCTTGCGCTCTTTTGGCTGGGTGGGGGACTGCTTTTGGGAGCTATCATTGAAGCCTTCGAGACGTTTGGTGGCTGGAGTTCGCTCTACTTGCCGCTGCATTTGCTGGCGCTTGGGTTTTTGACCACGGTGCTCATAGGCTTTGGGACGCGCGTGACGCTTGGGCATTCTGGCAATGTGCTGCGGGTCGATAGAGTGACTGTCTGGATATTTTACTTTACCCAAGTCGTGCTCTTGGGACGCATCGTGCTCTCTATAGCCGCCGCTTTTGGTCATATTTCGCCCTTTTTCGATATCAGTGCCGCTCTATGGATAGCGCTCTTTGTGTGGTGGTTGGGAAAGTATGGAAAAGTTTTGATGTTTGGTGTAAAATTGTGATAAGATTATGTACATAATATTGTAAAGGATACTGTATGGAAGTCTATAGTCTTACTGAGGCGAGAAAGCATCTCAAAGAACTTTTTGATAAAGTCTACTTCGATAAAGAGGATATCATTATCCATAGAAAGAGCAAAGAGAGTGTTGTTGTTATTCCATTAGAGGAGTATAACGCTCTTAAAGAGACGCTCTATCTATTACGTTCACAGGCAAATCGCGATCATCTTCTACGTTCACTCAAGCAGGCGAAACGAGGAGATGTAATAGAAAAAGAGATTGAATGAAAATCTGCTTTACGCCTGAGAGCTGGAAGGATTATCTTTTTTGGCAGCAAAATAATAAAAAGATTCTTAAACGCATTAATGAACTTCTCAAAGATATCCAAAGAGATCCTTTTAGCGGGATAGGGAAGCCAGAGCCGCTTAAATATGAGCTGAACGGTTGTTACTCAAGGCGAATCGATCATGAACATCGATTGGTCTATATGATCGATGATGACACAATTATAGTGATATCTTGTAGGTATCATTATCAATGAGAAAAGTGTTGTTTCAAGAGCATTTTATAACGCCTTGCAAGATAGTGTGCATAGGGCGCAACTACGTGGAGCATATCCAAGAGCTTGCGAATGAAATCCCCGACGAGCCCGTCTACTTCATCAAGCCAAACTCCGCAATCTCTGAGACTATCATATACCGAGACGGGCTGCATTACGAAGGAGAGATCACCTTTTTGATCCAAAAGAAGCGCATCGTAGGTGCCGGCGTGGGACTGGATCTGACGCTACGTGATGTGCAGTCACGCCTCAAGGCTAAGGGGCTGCCGTGGGAGCGGGCCAAAGCGTTTCGGGGCAGTGCGGTGCTGAGCCCCTTCGTGCCTATCGATAGCTGGGAGGGACTCGCTATCGAAGTCTATAAAAACGGCGATCTCGTGCAGCAAGGCGGCGTGGATTTGATGCTCTACAAGCCGGACTTTTTAGTAGCCGATATGGACCGGATTTTCGGGCTCGATGACGGCGATGTGGTCATGAGCGGCACACCAAAAGGCGTGGGAAGTGTGAAGGTGGGTGATTGTTTTATACTGCGCCTTGAGCGAGATGGTCAGAATCTTCTCGAGTTCAACGTATGTTGTCTAGATAGTAGCGAGCTTCGTTGATATTGGTGCGTATTTCACCGGTATATTTGATGGAGGCTTTGACGGCCGGGATAATCTCTTCGAGCGTGGCAGTGGTATCGCTTACCAGTTTTTGGACTTGGTTGAAGATGATAGAAAACTTTTCATCTTGAAGTTTTGAGGATTCTATGAGGCCGTTAACTTGAATATAGTGGAGTTCTTTGATGAGCCGTTCGATTTTGTTGATGTAGTTGAGGGTAAGGCTGAGGTCGTTTTCGAGCTGTTTTACGAGATGCGTGACTTTTTGGGTGGATGTGCGAATCACGGCGATAAAGTCGTGTACTTTATCCATACATTCGCCTTCGTTGCAGCTTTGATGGACGATAGTCTCTTGCATGTAGTATAAAATCGCGAAAATCTGTATGTTGAGCGAAAGGAGATAAAGTACGCTCTCTTTGATGGTGGTAACGGATTGTTCGATATTGCTGCGCAAATCGACTATGTAACGCCCGATGCGTTCGGAGTCCTTTTTGATTTCGTTCGATACCACGGCAAAAGATGCTCCTAATGAGCCGATTTTGTGGCTCTCGATGGAAGAATTGAGGGCTATGAGCGACAGATCGTCCGTCATTTGGTAAATGTAGGTAAATTTCTCTTCGAGCATGCTGCTAAGATCGAGGTAAAAAGCGATTTTTTCATACATCGCTTTATAGATCGACTCTGCGGCTTTGCAGTTTTCATAGATAGTGCGCATACGAGGATATTTGGCTATTTGGCCTGTTAGATCGATTGAAAAGTGCTCCTCTTTATCCTTAAATTCCGCCATGAGCGCATCTATCATAAAAGCGTCGTAACTTTTATAACCAAGCTGCGCTAGCCCGTCATAGAGAAACGCTTCTGCAGGCTCGCCATTTGTTTCAAGTTTTCGCATCTTTTCATAAAGCGAGCGGGCGATGTCGAAATATTTGGTGGTAGGCTTGATGCGCACCGAGAGGTATCCTTCTTTCTCTTTGTCTTTGTATACCGGAAAAACGATAGCGAAGACCCAGTAGTAAGAACCGTCTTTTGCGAGGTTTTTGACATATCCGGCAAAGGGTTTGCCCGCTTTGATGTACTCCCACAGCAGTTTGAAAATAGCCTTGGGCATATCGGGATGGCGTACGATGTTGTGGGGCTTGCCGATGAGTTCAGCGGGAGAGTATTTGGCGGTTTCATAGAAGATTTTGTTGCCATAGGCGATGATGCCTTTGGTATCTGTCTTGGAAAAGAAGACCTCGTCTATCTCAAAAGGCGACTCTATCGCCAAGGGCTGTGGGCGCATCGCTACTCCTCGTTGCTTTTACATATAGTATCGAGTTCTTCCCAGTAAAAGTGCATAATTTTGAGATAGTTTTTAAATCTCTCGCAAGCGATGTCACCATTTTTCACCGCCTCTTTGACGGCGCAGCCCGGTTCGTTGGTATGGGTGCAGTCGGGGAATTTGCAGGTGTATCGGTTAAATTCGCGAAAGTAGCGATGCACCTGGCGAGGCTCTATGAAGTAGGTGGCTTCCACTTTGCTAAAGCCGGGTGTATCGGCGATGAAGGAGTCGTGGCCGAAGGGATAGAGAGTGACGGCGGTGGTGGTGTGGCGTCCACGTCCCAGCTTTTCGCTGACCGCTCCCGTCTTGATAGGAATGCCTAGAAGCCTCGAGAGGATCGTGCTCTTGCCCACGCCACTGGGGCCTGCGAGGATGCAGATGTGGCCCTGGACGTAAGATTTGATCTTTTCGATGCCCGTTTCTTCGATGGCGCTCACGGCACTTACTTCGTAGCCGATGGAGGAGTAGAGGTCCATCCATTTTTTGAGCTCTTTGGTATCTTCTAGCAGGTCGATTTTATTGAAGACGATGACGGGCGTGATCTCTTTGTACTCATACACCGCCAAGAAATTGTCCAAAAGGTAGCTATCAAAATCGGGATTTTTGATGGCCATGACGATGATGACGTTGTCCACGTTGGCCACGCTGGGGCGCGTAAGGAGATTTTTGCGCTCTTCGATCTTTTCTATCACGAACTGATCGCCGACTATCTCTCCATCGACAAAGTCGCCGGCGTAGAGTTTATATTTTTTGAGCTTTTTGCGAAGTATAGCCGGGTATGTTTTTCTTTCAGGAAGTGTGGTGACCTTGCTCGCAGCGGCGCTGCGATAGGTCACGAGGCCCTTAACACTCATCTTTAAGCACCGCGCCGTGTGCTGCGTTTGTTACAAGCGAGCGATACTGGCGAAGCCAGCGGCCTTTGATATCTTTGACTTTCGGTTTGAAGTTCGCGCGGCGGCGGGCTATCTCTTCGTCGCTGAGGCGTACTTCCAGGGTGTAGGTGTCCACGTTTATGTAGATTTCGTCGCCGTCTTCGAGCAGTCCTATCA
>WGBB01000245.1 GCA_015494505.1 Nitratiruptor sp.
GCTGGAGCGCAACCCCACCTACAAAGACCAGCTCGCACAGATCAAAAACAAAGATATCCACACCGCCGGCTTTCTCACCTACCCCGTGCTCCAGGCAGCTGATATCATCCTCTACGATGCCGACGCGGTGCCCATCGGCGAAGATCAAAAGCCGCACCTCGAGATCACCCGTGAGATCGTGCGGCGTTTCCACCATCTCTTCGGATGCAAAATCTTCAAAGAGCCCAAGGAGCTGCTCAGCCCCACGCCGAGACTCCCGGGACTGGATGGCCGCAAAATGAGCAAAAGCTACAACAACGCTATCTTTCTTAGTGACACCCCTGAAGAGGTGTGGACGAAGCTGCGCGGTGCCAAAACCGACCCGCAGCGCGTCAAGCGCACCGACCCCGGCAATCCGGAAGTTTGCTTAATTTATGAATACCACAAGGCTTTCAGCGACGAAGAGACCATTAAGAAAGTCGAAGAGGGATGCCGCACGGCAGGCATCGGCTGCGTGGAGTGCAAGAAGTGGTGTATGGCCTCCATCGAAAAAGTCCTGGATCCCATGCGCGAGAGGCGCGAGGCGGTGAGCGAGGATATGATCGCCGAGGTGATAGCCAAAGGCGAATCCAAAGCCAAAGAGGCGGCATCGGCCAAAATGCAAGCCGTCAACAAGGCAATATTTGAAATCAGTTGCGAGGTGGAATGATGAAACGCTATTTAGGAAGCAGAAAGAAACTCAAAATCTACATCGACAACGACGATCGCTATGACGGCAAACCACTGTGGCAAGCGATCTTAAAAGAAGCCAAGGAGTATGGCATGGCGGGAGCGACCGTCTGCAAAGCCGTAGCCGGGATGGGAGCCCACAGCGAAATCCGCTCCTTCAATGTCTGGATAACGAGCCAAAAACTCCCCCTCATCGTCACGATGATCGACACCGAGGCCAAAATCCGAGGATTTCTCAGCGCTATCGAGCCGATGCTCGAAGAGGCCCTGGTCACCCTCGAAGATATCGAGGTGCTGCTTTATAAACATCCAAAGTTTGGCCAATGAACGGTGCAACAATTCTTGCCGTCGGCATAGGGGGATTTTTCGGAGCGATCGCACGCTTTCTCATAGCCGGCTACGTACAGAAACTAAGCGGCCTCTTTTTTCCTGTGGGGACCCTTACGGTAAACGTCCTTGGGAGTTTCATCATAGGACTTCTTTTTATGTACTTCGAGCAGACCATCCACCCCACGGCCAAAGCGATGCTCGTGACCGGTTTTTTGGGTGCGCTCACCACCTTTAGCACCTTCAGTCTCGAAACATATCTGCTCATCGAGCAAGGCCTCGTGGCAAAAGCGCTTTTGAATATCGCATTAAATATAATCCTAACCCTCTCTTCAACATTTGCGGCTATAATGCTCTTCAAAAAAATCTATGGAGGTATCTGATGTACAAAATCGAGATGGACAAACTGTGCGGATGTGCCAAAAAGGATGAAAAACTCCATCCCGAGTGGCTCGACAAAGAGTATGCCACCAAAGAAGAGGCAGAGCTTGCGGCCCTGCGCCTGGCCAACCATGCCAACGCTACCTGGTGCAAAAAGCACCGCTTCTACGCCTATGAAGAGGGTGATAGCATCATCCGCATCGCTGTGGAGATGAGCTGCCCCAAAGAGGCCTGATGTTCCAGCTGCCGCCACGCCTCCAAAACCCCGAAGGCCGGCTGCGCAAAGCAGGCTTCGAAATAGAGTTTGCCGGCCTTCGCCCTATCGAGGCGGCCTCGGTGGTGGTGGAGCTCTTTGGCGGCCAAGCCAAAACGATAGACGAGTACGAGACCATCGTCGAAAACACCTGCTACGGCAAATTCTCCATCTATCTCGATTCGGTCTATCTGCGCAAAGATAGCGAACACTACATCTTTCGCGAGAGCGATCTTTTCAAAGAGTTCGTCTACACCCTCTCCGAGCTTGTGGTGCCTTATGAAATCGTCACACCACCCATTCCCTTCAACAAACTCGAAGATGTAGAGCGCCTGCGCCAAAAACTGCGAACCAGAGGAGCCCTCGGCACCAGCGCTTCGATTCTCTACGCTTTTGGGATGCACATCAATATCGAGACCTACTCTTTCGAAGTGCGCGACCTTTTGGCTATTTTGCAGACCTTCGTGCTCTTGCAAGACTATATCATCGAAAAGATCGATGTGGACCTTACACGCAAGCTCACCTGGTTCATCGAACCCTTCGCAAGCGAATACATCGACCTCATCACCAAACCCGACTACCGACCCACCAAAGAGCAGTTCATCGAAGATTACATCTTCTACAACCCCACGCGCAATCGCGCACTGGATATGCTCCCACTCCTTGCCTACATCGAGCCTGCAATCATCCAAAAACTCCCGCCCCAAAAGCTCTCACCCCGCCCCGCTTTTCACTATCGCCTGCCAAACTCCAAAATCGACGAAGAGGCGTGGTCGATAGCCTTCGA
>WGBB01000246.1 GCA_015494505.1 Nitratiruptor sp.
CTCTACAGCGGCTTGGTGTATGAGGAAAGTTTTCATAGCGCACTCCAAATAAGCGACGAAGCGATCGTAATAGAGGGATTTTCCAAATATTTTTGTATGCCGGGTTTTCGCTTAGGCTGGGTGGTGCTGCCGCCACATCTGGTGGAAAAGGCCAGGGAACTCGTCCAAAACATCTTCCTCGCTCCTCCCACCATCAGCCAATATGCAGCGCTCAAGGCTTTCGACTACGACTACTTAGAAGCGGTTCGCCAAACGTTTCGCAAACGTCGCGACACCCTCTACGATCTCTTATCCCCTCTTTTCGAGCTGGGTCCCAAGCCTCAAGGAGCCTTCTACATCTGGGCAGATATGCGAAAGTACACTAAAGCGAGCGAGCTTGCCAAAAGATTTTTAGAAGAAGCGCATGTGGCCGTGACACCGGGAATAGACTTCAGCCAAAGAGCCGGCGAGGAGTTTATCCGCTTTGCCTATACGATAGATGAAGAGAAGATGCGCGAAGGAGTGGCGAGAATCGCCTCACTCCTGGGCTAGCTGGGCAGCGAAGACGTAGATGGCCGCGTTATAGAGTGCAAGGATATAAGCGATGACCAAGCCAAGAGGCAAGAGTATGAGCGTGGCTGAAAGTGCGAAAATGATAAGAAGCGCAACGAAAATGATGATAGACCAGATAAGAATGAGCAGGAAATAGTCCTTATTGAAACAGCTCTTCCATAGGCTGGGAGAGAAAATCAAAAAGGCGTTTTTAAAGCCGCTCACAAAATCATCCGCTAAGATGACTTTACCCATCACAGCAGGGAAAAAGTAGGCCAAAAAGAGGGCTATAAGAAGCAGTAGAAAACCTCCTATTCCCATGCCGCTCATCACCATCATCGTCATCTGCTCTTCACCATGCATCCCCATACTTTGCATCTGCATAGATTCGTGCATCATCCCGGCACCCATGCCCGCAACGATGGCAAAGAGCAGCCCAAAGACGATACCCAGCATCAAAAATGCCAAGAAAGCGCCTGATGCCACGTCCACGTGCTCCATAAAAAGATCGCGTATCTTCGTCTGAGCAGCCACTGCCGCCATATCTTCGGGTGTGACGGCATTTTGCATCTTTTTGCCGAAATAGACTTGAATCGCCAAGCTAAAGACCGAGTAGGCGAAGATAAACAAAATCCCAAGTATTGGAATCATCCCCAAAATGTTAAGAACTATCAAAATCGCCATAGCAGCAAAGTTGAGAGCATAGTTGCCTTTAAAAAAGTTCCATGCTAAATCGAAAGCTGTCTTGTTCGAGGGCCTCATGAGCTACTCCTTGGAAATGTTTGAATCATTATAACTAACATCCGCTCTTTTTCATAATTTTTGCTTTTTCGATGGGAAAACGCTTGTGGTTTTTGGCGATTTTGGCTTTGGAAGCTTCATAGAGGTCGATATCCAGCACACTTGCTAAGCGCAAAAGATAGTGCAACACGTCGGCCATCTCCTCGCCGATTTCTCGCTTCTCCTCTTTGCTAAATTCTACGGGGTCTTTGTCGCACCACTGAAAATGTTCCATCAGCTCCGCCGCTTCGATGGCCACGCTCATAGCGAGGTTTTTGGGGCGATGGTACTTTTCCCACTCCCGCTCGGCTATGAACGCATCCAAAAGCTCTTGGAGCTCATACAGACTACCCGCCGAAGTACTCATCTGCCCTCTTTCGTAGTTTTTGGTAGATTTTGTAAAAATCGGTGCTGTAGACCCTGGTATTGCCGATAGTGGTGATGAAATTGGTATCGCGCTGCCATCTGGGCACGAGATGCATGTGGATATGCTCCGCTATTCCCGCACCCGCCGCCGCGCCCAAATTCATGCCGATATTGACCCCTTCGGCATTCAAGACATCCTTTAAAAGCTTCACGCCACGCTTGGTAAGCCTCGCGATTTCGAGCCAGGTAGCTTCTTCGAGATTTTCGAGATTGTCGATATGGCGGTTGGGAATGACCATGAAGTGACCCGGAGTGTAGGGGTATTTGTTCATCACCACGAAGGAGTATTTAGCACGATAGAGTACACCAAGCTCCTCGTCTTTTTCGGGGTGTGCCACGATATGGCAAAAGACGCACCCTTCTATCTTTTCGTGCGTAATATATTCGGTACGCCAGGGAGCATAGAGAATCTCTCGCATCAAAAAACCTTTATAAGACCTGGGAAAAAGTATACCACAGCCAGCACCAAAAGCTGCAAGAGGATAAATGGCACCACACCTTTGTAGATATCGGCGGTGCTTACCAGCTTGCCGGCACTTCC
>WGBB01000247.1 GCA_015494505.1 Nitratiruptor sp.
AGGCCATACTCGTTGAGCTTGTAACCAAGCTCGATGGCGATTTTGCGCAGCTCTATATTGTGGGCCTTGGAGCCTGTGAAGTAGTTGAGCGCCGAGCCGTAGCTCTCATCCTCGACACTGCGCAAGTCCACCTGCAGGTCGTTTTGGAGGATTACGGTGGAGCGTGTGGAGCCTGCAGAGACCACCTCTTTTATCTTGGGGTACTTCACGAAGTGGCGAATCACTTCGCTAAAATCCTCGGCCGTGGCCAAAATATCTAAATCCCCCACGGTCTCCTTTTTGCGCCGAAAACTGCCCGCTACGACAAGATGCGATAGCTTTAGCTGTCCCAAATACTCCAAAAGATCGTCCACGTACTCCTTGGCTTCGCTCCATTTGAAGCGATGTCCAGCTTTTTTGGCTAAGCGCACACCTTTTAATATCTTTTGCACCAGCGTGGGGCCAAATCCGGGGAGTTTCTCTATCTCCCCACTCTCGGCTGCGCGGCGCAGATCCTCCATCGACTGGATGTGGAGCTTTTCGTAGAGCGTCTTGATCCTTTTGGGTCCCAATCCTTCGATGGCCAGCATCTCCACGAGGCTTGGCGGGATCTCCTCTTCGATCTCTTCGAGTTTGGAAAATTTGCCTGTAGTGACGATCTCTTTGATGTAGTTCGAGAGATCCGCTCCGATGCCGGGAAGTTTGGTTAGATCATAGCCTTCTTTTACCAGCTCTTCGAGGGGTTTGCCGATATTTTCTACGGTGCGCGCGGCGTTGCGGTAGGCACGTACTTTGAAAGGATTGGCCCCTTTGATTTCGAGCATATCCGCGTAGCGGTTGAATATCGCCGCTATTTCGCTGTTTGTGATAGCCATAGCCGCCTCACTTCGCTTTGAGATAAGCACCGAATATCATCACGGCGATGCCGCCTATGAGCATCCCGTACGCCCCCTCACGGCTCATCTGGATGCAGCCGACGGTGAAGTTGTTAAACGCTGTCACCATCAGCCCCCACCCGAAAAGATAGAAAAGCTCACCCTTTCGGCATACTCTACACTTCATATTTACTCACTTTTTTGTATTATTATAGTACGTAAAGGAGAGGTTTTGCAAAAAGCGAAAGTGTTGCTGCTCGAAGACGATATGAACTTAAGCGATACGGTTTCGGAATATCTCGAAGAGCAAGGCTACGAAGTGGACCAGGCCTTCACTTCGGATGAGGCGCTGGAGAAGGTCTATGAGAGCAAGTACGATATCTTGCTGCTGGATGTGATGGTGCCCGGCATCGACGGGTTTGAGCTTCTTAAAAAGATACGCCGGCAGTGTGAAGCGCCGGCGATTTTCATCACGTCGCTTGATAGTGTGGAGAATCTCGAAAAGGGGTACGAAAGCGGCTGCGACGACTATATTCGCAAACCCTTCGCACTCAAAGAGCTGGTACTTAGGATGGAGACGCTGCTAAAACGCAGCTTCGAAACCAAAGAGTCGCGCATACCGATAGATGAACGCAGCTACTTCGACCTGGATAAAAACGAGCTCGTCGTCGACGGCAAGCCTGTGAACCTCAACCAAAAGGAGCTGCGCCTTTTGAGACTTTTTCTCAAACATCGCGGCGAGCAGCTCAGCCACGAAAAGATATACGACACCCTCTGGGACTACGACGAAACACCCAGCGATATGGCGCTACGCACCTATATAAAAAATCTTCGCAAAATCCTCGGTAAAGAGAGCATAGAGAGCATCAAACGCTATGGATATAAATTTAACAAGTGAACGAAAAAGCCTCATCAAATTCCTGGGGCTCTACATCTTCCTCACCCTCATCATCCTCGCCCTCGCTTCTTTTATGTACTATAAATTCGAAAAGGACGTGATGCTCTATTCGCGCCTGCCCAAACTCCAAGAGCGCGCCAAAGAGGTGATCCATCGCCTCAAGGCGATGCACGAAAGCCTGCTCGAAGACAACTTCTACCCCCGCTACTCCACCTTCAAGTCAGCCATCTACGACGCCGACTACGTCGAAATCTTCTCGCTGTTAGACACCGATAAAGTGAATTTCAACGACTTTCTCTATAAAAAAGGCAAACACATCTTCTTTATCAAAGAGCCTGAACTCTACTACCTCGGCGCCAAATACGTAGTTATCGAAGTGCCCGACGACGAGGCGTGGCTTGCCAAAGTGCGGCAAAACATCGCGATTTTCGGTAGCCTGTTTCTCATCTTTATGGCGGTGCTGGGGTACTTTTTGGTCAAGCAGTTTTTGCGCCCTATGAAAGACTCCTTCATCCTGCTCAACAACTTCATCAAAGACACCACCCACGAGCTCAATACACCCGTAAGCACGATTCTTGCCAATATCGAAACCATCGATACGCAAAGCCTCGATAAAAAAGTAGCCAAAAAACTCTCGCGCATCGATATCGCCGCACGCACCATTTCTACTATATACAAAGACCTAACCTACCTGCTGATGCACGAAAAGCTTCCCTCCCATATCGAAAATATCGATATGAACGAGCTTTTGGCACAGCGTATCCAGTACTTCAAGACCCTCGCCGATTCCAAGCGCATCAAAATCAGCTTTTCCCAAAGCCCCTGTTTCTTGCGAGCGGACAAGCAAAAAATAGCCCGCCTCGTGGACAACCTCCTCTCCAACGCCATCAAGTACAACAAAGTGGGCGGCACTATTAAAATCAAGACTTTTCAAAACGGCTTTTATATAGAAGATAGCGGCATCGGGATACCGCCTGATAAGCAAAAGGAGATCTTCGAGCGCTACAAACGTCTGGATAGCAGCGAAGGAGGGTTTGGCATAGGGCTGCATATCGTCATGATGATAGCAAAAGAGTTCGGCCTATCCATAAAAATCGATTCCCGCCTTAACCAATACACAAGGATAACCGTCACATGGCAAAAATAGTCTTGCAGCTTCTTTTGGCCCTCTCACTCTTTGGTGCGGATGTATTTGTGCAAAAGTGCGTACGCTGCCATACGCGCCGTCACCTGCCTCTCAAGCCGATATTTTTCGACTACCTGCTCTATTACAGCAGCGAACGTGGGGTAAAAAAAGCGATGCTACGCAACCTCACCCAGCCCGATCCCAAACGGATGCTTGTAAAAAACCGCAAGCCCTACAAGCACCCTTTTAGCCAAAAGACGCTGCGCAAAGCCCTCGATATCTACTGGGAAAAATATAAAGTCATAGGAAAGATACGCTAACGCACAATGGTTCACAATCGATTCACAATTATGCTTTATAATGTGGATGAACAAAAACAAAGGAGGCGAGAATGAAAAGAATCGCGACACTACTCTTCGCAGCACTACTTGGAGCAAGCTTTGTAAGCACTGCGGCGTTTGCAGATGCCGGCAAAGGCCAAAGAATCTACCAAAAGAAACTCAAAAAGGTGTGTGGTTTTAATGGAGCAAAATTTGCCGCTAAACATACCCAAGATGAGTGGGAAGAGCTCAAAGACGACGGCAAATTCGAAGATGAAATCCAAAAACTCTGCCCTAAATACAAAAAAGGGTATCTCAACAAAAAACAGCTTGACAATGTCTATGACTTTGCATACAAATACGCAAGCGACAGCGGGGAAGTTCCTAGCTGTTAATCTCTCCCCTTTGGGGGTAACAACAAACTAGTAAGGAGGAAACTATGAAAAAACTGGCAGTACTTGGACTCGCAGCAGCTCTCGCTACATCTTTGATGGCAGCTGACGGCAAAGCGCTTTATGGCAAATGTGCCGGATGCCACGGTGCAAACGGTGAGAAAAAAGCTCTCGGCAAATCTGAAGTTATCAAAGGC
>WGBB01000248.1 GCA_015494505.1 Nitratiruptor sp.
CCTTTGAAAGGGTCCACATAGGCTAGCCTATAGGATCCGACTTTTTGGCCCACATGATACCACCTGCCGTTGATCTTGGCTCTATCGTTCATGATAGATGATAACCGATATGTTACCCGCACCTTTTTACGGTGTTTTATGATTTTTTGCTTGACGATGATTTTTTTCAATTTCTTTTCATCTATAAAAGGATCTTTCAGCTTTGTTATCTCACTTTTTGATAGACCTATGCGCTTATACTTCACCTGTTCGATGAGCTTGTCGATATCAGGATAATGCGCAGGTCCGGCTGCAAAAGCAAACGTTACAAATGCTAGCAGAATTAGTAATTTATGCCCCATACCGATACCTTAAAGTTTGTTTCAATTGGCTGTGCGCCCTCCATGTGAATATTGTAGATATCCACCACAAGGTCGCTTTGTTCGATAGAGTTAATGAACGCAATGAGATTTTTGTAATTGCCGTTACACGAAATTTCTATCTCAAGTACATGACCGAAATTTCTGGTCACATCCAAAAAGTTGTTGAGGATATAGTTTATATCCACGTTATGTTGCGCAGCTTTTGCCGTGATTGAATTAAGAAATTCTGCCCATTTTTTGTGATTGTAAAGCAAATAGGAGAGCTCTTTGATTTTGTAGTTGAGGTACTCTTTTTTATCGTTGATTGCCTGAAACTCTTTTTTGAGATTGTTAATTTGGGCTGCATATTGCTTGATATAGAAATTCTCGTCTCCATTGACGGTCATGGCTCGGATATAAGAGGTATCCATATTAATTTTTGCCTCGAGACTATCACGCTCCGCTTTTGCACTTTTGAGCATCTTTTCCGTAAAAGGGAAGAGATATTGATATGAAAGCAAGACGATACCTATAAAAACGGTAGCGTAGATGAGGAGCTTCTCGCTCGATTTACGTTCGCTAAAAAATTGATCTATCTGTCGCAGTAGCTTCATTTGACCTCTACCTTCAATCTACTCATATATACGGTACTGTTTTCATCTGTTTTATTGATTTCTCGCGTTGTAATGTTATATTTGTCATATTTTGTGTCGGTAATATACTTGATGAACTTCGTAATCTGTTTCTCATCTACGGCAGTAACGTTGAAATCAAAGATACTTTCGTTGTTGTCAATGGCGATTGTTTTGATTTTGTATTTCACCATATCCTGCGTCAAATCCGCTAGCGTCTCCGCTTTCATGATGTAGTTGACCTTTTTATCGTAGATCTTTTCCAAAATTGCCATCCGACGAGCAAGGTCCTCTCTATTTAGCTTGATTTTCTTTTGTAAATCTGCGATCTCTTTGCGCAAAGCATTGATTCGGGATTCAAGAGCTATCTTTTTCGCATGCACTTTGGCATACTCTTTTTGCATCATCGCAGTATCGAACTTATATTTATACGTTAGTGCGATATTGTAGAGGGGGTAGGCCAGTGCGAGCGCCAAACTCACTCCCAATACCATTAAAAGTTCACCGCTGGGGCGCCTATGGAGCGGCGGTAATCGATGAAAAATCGTTAAGTTGGGATAATTCTCACCTTTTTCGTTAATGTCGATTGCAGTAAGAACTTGAAGATAATGCAGGTCTTCTACATAGGGTTCATTAGTGGCGATACCGTAGTCGAAAGCATATTCATAGGCTTCTTGGGCTAGGTAGGTTTGGGCATACTCTTCTATACCTTTGATGGACCCTACGGAAGAGGAGATGAAGATTTTGTCTATAATATCGATATTATGCGCTCTTTTGGCATAAATCAGAATATCGTTTATGTGCATAAATACTTCACTAAAAAGCTGCATATAGTACTGCAGTTCATCGAGATCTTCTATTTTCACACCGTCTTGTGCGAGGCGGCGCATCACCTCTTCGACACTCACATCCTTACCCTTAAGCTCGCTTAGGCGCTCCGCCATCTCTTTGAAGGAGTATTTCAAAGATTTGGCATAGAGCATTTCACCTTGATTGTAGAGCGTCAAAAAAGCATCATCTTTTTGAAAATAGATAAAAAGATGGGCTTCATTGGTATCGAGAATCTCATTTGTATAGAGCGTCTTAAAAAGAAGCGGTGCAGGTACAAGTGCGTCGATATAGCCGATCTTATCAACGATAGGATCAAAGGTTTCTTTCAAAAGAGACGGTTCTGTTATAAATACCTGAAATTTTCGCTCTTTTTCGTGAATAGGCGCAGGATATTCGATGAAATCGATCGTATATTCGATAGCGGGATCGAGATCAAGCTCTTCGTAGGCTTTGATTTCTATCACATCTTGCAAATCTTCGTCGGGAATATTTTTGCTTACTGCCAATGTACTGATTATAAGATCTTTGGCTTGCAAATGCGAGATGTGATACGTGCCTTTTTTCGATTTTAGAGGAGAAAGTTTCTTGAGAGCTTTACCATCGTATAAGTAGAAGGTTTGGTTATAGGGATTGATCGAGAGGTATGCTTGCGCTTTCGATCCATTCTCTTGCCGTTTCTTTTTCCACATCCAACGCCCATTTTTCTATATTTTAAATTTTTATAAATTGTAGCAGTCAATTCTTAAACTTTTCATAAATGCAACGTTTTTAAAACACGTAACCTATGTTTTCGAGCTCTTTTTTACTTTTAGTCCATCCTTTTTTGACGACCACGTAGAGATTGAGAAAGATTTTTTTGCCGCTAAACTCCTCTAAAAGTCTTCTGGCATCCCTACCTATACGTTTTATAGTCTCACCTTTTTTGCCTATGATGATCCCTTTTTGGGACGGTTTTTCTACGATAATCATGGCATAGACCTTATCGAGAGTAGAGGACTCTTCTATCTTTTCTATGATCACGTCGCTCTCATAGGGTATCTCGTCGCTCACGTTCTCAAAAATCGCCTCGCGGATGAGCTCCTTGTAGATGTCACGGATATTTTCGGTGGTAAGAAGCTCGGGGTCGTAGTAGTAAGGGTGTTCGGGAAGATGCTTGACGATGGAGTCTAAGAGGTCTTCTTTTCCGATATTCTTTTTTACGGAAACTGGAACGAGCTCTAAAAATCTATCTTGATACTTTTGGTATTCAGCGATTTTCGCTAACAGTTTGGCGTTGTCCACCAAGTCGATTTTGGTGAGTACGAGGATGTGGGGTCGACCTTTAGAGAGCTCCAAAAAGCGCTCATAGTGTTTAATATCATCCGTCACGGGAGCAAGAAAAAGCACAAGATCGCAATCGCCTATGGCCTTGAGAGCTTCTTCGAGCATGAATTTATTGAGAAGTCTCTCCTTTTCGTGCAGGCCCGGTGTGTCGATGAAGATGATCTGATCTTCCCTATGCATCACGATAGCGTAGAGACGCTTGCGCGTCGCCTGGGCTTTGTGACTCACCATCGCTATCTTTTCACCCAAGAGCCAGTTGAGCAGGGTGCTCTTGCCGGCATTGGGTCTGCCGATGAGCGCCACGAAACCCGATTTTGGCATGTCCATCCTTAGAGGATATATTTTGCGAGATCTTCGTTTTCGACGATCTCACCCAGTTTGCTATCGACAAACTCTTTGTCGATGACGATTTTTTCGCCTTTGTGCTCGTCTGCTTCGAAACTGATGTCTTCCAATAGATTTTCCACCACCGTATGGAGGCGTCTTGCGCCGATATCTTCGAGCTTTTGGTTGGCGTTGTAGGCGTAGCGGGCGATGGTACGAAGCGCATCGTCAGTAAATTCCAGCTCCACTCCCTCTACTGCCAAAAGCGCTTGATACTGCTTGATGAGGGAGTTTTTGGTTTGTGAGAGGATCTTGTAAAGTGCCTCTTCATCAAGTGAGTCCAGCTCCACACGCAGCGGGAAGCGTCCTTGAAGTTCGGGGATGAGATCGGATGGTTTGCTCAGATGAAAGGCTCCCGCAGCAATGAAGAGGATATGGTCTGTTTTGATGGGTCCCCATTTGGTGCTGACGGTGCTCCCTTCGACGATGGGCAAGAGGTCTCTCTGTACCCCCTCTTTGGATGGATCCTGGCGTCCAGAAGAGCTGGAGCTCACGGCGATCTTGTCGATCTCGTCGATAAAGATGATTCCCTCTTCTTGTGCTTTTTTGAGCGCCTCTTGCTTGATCTGCTCCATATCGAGGAGATTTTCGCTCGCTTCGTTTTTGAGCAGCTCTTTCGCCTCTTTAACCGTGACCTCTTTTTTTATCTTCTCTTTGCTCACGCCTATCGTGAAAATTTTCGCGATGGACTCCTGTGCTTTGGCAAGCTCCGGCGGGAGGTTGGTATCTTCGAGATTGAAGCTGTTTTTGGGCAGCTCTATTTCGATGCGAAGATTATCGAGTTCACCACTGAGCAAGCGCTCTTTCATCTTCTCGTAGCTCTTTTGATACTCTGCCTTTTTCTCTTCACTGGCCATTTTGGGCAGGGGAGGGAGGAGCTTTTCGAGGATCTTTTTGGTCACGTACTCTTCGATCGCCTCTTTGTTTTTCTCTTTGTGTATCTCTTTGACGAGCACGATGGCGTTGGCCACCAGATCACGCACCATCGATTCTACGTCACGTCCCACGAAACCCACTTCGGTGTATTTACTTGCCTCTACCTTTACAAAAGGAAGATCCAAGCTCTTTGCCAGACGTCTGGCTATCTCGGTTTTCCCCACACCGGTGTTTCCGATCATGAGGATATTTTTGGGCGTGATCTCATCTTGGAGCTCTTTAGGCAGTTGCATACGGCGATAGCGGTTGCGAAGGGCAATGGCGATGATCTTTTTGGCATCCTTTTGGCCGATGACATATTCGTCGAGATAGCGTACTATCTCCTTGGGTGTGAGATTCATCACTCCTCCAGTGTCAAGATTTTGATGTTTGTGTTGGTGTAGATGCAAAGCTCCCCGGCGATTTTGAGAGATTCCTCTACGAGGGTTTTGGCATCGAGATTCGCGTGGCGATCGAGCGCTCTGGCTGCCGAGAGAGCGAAGTTGCCGCCGCTACCGATGGCTGCTATCTTGCCGTCTTCAGGCTCCACCACGTCGCCCGTGCCGCTAAGGATAAAGATATTTTTGGTATCAAGCACGATCATCATCGCTTCGAGACGTCTAAGATACCTGTCTTTGCGCCACTCTTTGGAAAACTCGATAACGCTTTTTACAAGATCTCCCTTCTTGTTTTCCAAAATCTTTTCGAACATATCGAAAAGATTGAAAGCATCGGCAGTACTGCCGGCAAAACCGGCCAAAATCTTGCCGCCATAGAGGGTGCGGATTTTGGTGGCGTTACCTTTGAGCACCGTATTGCCGAAGGTCACCTGGCCGTCACCGCCGATGACGGCGATGCCGTCACCCTTGTAACCGAGTATCGTGGTGGCTTCGAACATCACACAGCCTCTACGATAAGATCAAGCTTGGCATGGATGCCGTGACCCAGTTTCACATCCACTTCATACTCGCCTGCTTGCTTGATGGGAGGGTGGATATCGATATGTTTTTTATCTATCTCGATTCCTTTTTCTTTCAAAGCTTCGGCCACCTCTTTGTTGGTGATGGCACCAAAGAGCGCGCCGTTGGCACCCGCTTTGTGGCGGATGACAAGTTTGGCGGCTTCTATCTTTTCTTTGAGAGCGTTGAGACGCTCAATCTCTTTGGCTTCTTCTTCTTTCTTTTTGGCTTGCTCTTTTTCCCACGCCTCGATCACGTCCGGTGTGGCGAGCTTCGCGAAACCGCGAGCGATGAGGAAGTTTTTGCCATAACCATCTTTGACCTCTTTGACTTCACCGGCTTTGCCGAGATTTGGCACATCTTTTACCAGTAGTACTTTCATTTTTGTCTCCTTACGTGACCCTCGATGATAAAGCGAAGGGCATTGAGT
>WGBB01000249.1 GCA_015494505.1 Nitratiruptor sp.
CAAGCAGACGTGCGCTGTCTCAATCTCGATCTTTTCGAAAAGGTGCCAAATATCGACGGGCTCTATGTGAAACTGCGCATAGGCGTTACCAAAGGGAGCAGCACGACACGCGATATGGAGGGGCATCTCAAAGAGGACCCCTCCTTTAAGGAGCTTCGTTTTGAGATAAACTATCTTCTATAAGCGAAATTTTGTGCTAGCGAAGAGATTGTCGAGGATCTCTTGGTAGTATTTTTTATGCCGCTCTTCTCCTAAAGCCACGGGCGGCTTGCCCTCGTCGCTCAGCTCTCTGATATCCATCTCCAATGGGATCTGGCCCAAAAAGGGCACGTCATAGCGCAAGGCCAAGGCTTTGCCGCCGTCTTTACCGAAGATATCGTAGCGCTTGCCGGTATCGGGAGCGACAAAGTAGCTCATATTTTCGATGAGGCCTCCGATATGCACGCCGATATCTTTGAACATCATAATAGCGCGGCTCACGTCATCTGCTGCCACCATCTGGGGCGTGGTGACCAGGATGCCGGCAGTGATGGGAAGCTCTTGGGCCATGGTGAGCTGGATATCGCCGGTGCCGGGGGGCATATCGATGACGAGGAAATCGAGCTCTCCCCAGTCCACATCTTCGAGAAATTGAATGAGTGCGCTCACAGCCACGGAGCTGCGCCACACCAGTGGCGTGTCAGGGCTGGGGGTGGTGAGCCCCACGCTCATAATTTTGATGCCAAAGTTTTCGCTAGGGATGATTTTATCGTTGTCGCCCCAGCGAAGCCTCTCATGCTCCACGCCCAGCATCCTGGGGATATCGGGGCCATAGACATCGGCATCTAGGAGTCCAACTTTATAGCCGCGCTGGGCCAGGGCGATGGAGAGGTTGGTGCTGACGGTACTTTTACCCACGCCCCCTTTGCCGCTGGTGACGGCGATGACGTTTTTGGCATAGGGGGCACGGTTGTTGGGATTGGCCGTGGAGCCGTAGTGGATATTTTTTTTGGGCTGGGCTTTGAGTTTGACCTCTACGTCGTACTCTTTGAGAAGGTCCTTGATGGCTCCTTCGATGATGGGGTACGCCTCTTGGTTGGCGATATTGAGAGTAATAGTGAGTTTCTTCTCTTTTTTTTCTATCTTGTCGATGGTGCGAAGTTCGACAATGTTTTTGTCGAGCCCCGGGTACTTGACGGCACGAAGGCGCTCTAAAATCTCTTTTTCCATACTCTCCTCACTCATAGGGGTTTGCGCTGAGACGCTGCTGTAAAAGCATGATAGTGCTGCGCGTTTTTTGGATATAGGGCATGATCACCTCTTTGGCTTCAGGGTAACGCTCCATCAAGGCACGATAGGCTTGGATACGGTTACTCAGCATTTGCGTAAAGGCTGCGACGAGTTCGGCGTTTTTGCCCTCTTCGGCCGCTTTTTTGAGAAGTACCTTGAGCATCTTTTCTCTATCGGCTAGGTCGATATCGAGGCCTATTTGCTCAGCTATGCGCTTGAAATCGAAGTTGCTCAGATACGTGCCGTTGAAGTGGAGTGCAAGTATCTGTTTTTCAAGTAGTGAAAATCCTTGCGCGCCTTTCATGCTTTCTCTCCCAGTTTGATTTCAGCGGCTTTACTGACGTCTCTGTCCATATCTTGTGCCAATTTTTGAAGCACCTCTTTTGGGGTAGCGGGATTTTCTGCTACGCGCAGGCGCACCAGTTTGTCCGGATCTTCGGCCAGCTTTTCCAAAAGTTCGGCGGGTGCGTTAGGATTGCCGCTGATACCGTCGCGCACTATCTTTTCATCTTCATAAAAATCGTAGAGGCATTCTATAGGAGTGTTGGGGTTTGTGGCTACGAGGGCACGCACGAGATTGACCTCGTCTTTTGCCAGTTTAGCGAGCACTTCACTGGGAGTGTGTGGGTTTTTGGCTACTGCCCAGCGACTACCCATATCTTCCACGTTGCTGAGGGCTATGAGAAGCTCTGTCATGATGGGGCTTTTGCCCTTCTCGCGGTCATAGACGCTGGTGCGCAGACTCAAATTCATCGCCACCATGCCTACCACTTCCATATCCTCGCGAAAGGTTTCGAAAATCTCCTTGACCTTTTCTAAAGGGAGGTTTTTATCCTCTAAAAGCTCTAATGCTTCGTTCCTATCCATCGAGCATCCTTCTTGTATAGTTGCATTAATGGTAGCAAATTTTTTATATCAATTTTATTTCCTTGAAATATAAAATATTTTGAACAATGGCGATTTTTTGCATCAATTTTCACGATATGTTAACTATCTTTGTTTAAAATCAAACCCATCTTCATACATTGAAAACATATTAAGTTTTGCTTAATAGTTTTCAATCTATAATGAAGACGATTGCACGAGAATGCCGATTTTACGGTATAAGTGCAGATGATTTTACTTATAAGGAGAAGTAATGAAGAGGTTGGTCCAAGCCCTTGTGGTGCTTGCGTTGATGGCCGGTGCTTCTTTGGCTGACAAGCTCACCATCAGTCCCGAAGAGGCTTACAAGCTCATCGGCAAACCGGGAGTCATGTTTGTGAGCGGCGATAGTGAGACCGCTTTTGAAAACGGCCACATCGTGGGGTCCGTGAATATGTACGCACACCACCTCCACCACTCCGATATTATGGGGAGAATGCACTGTGCGCCCCTTTTTCAGTGTCCCAAGGATGCGGAGCACTATATCGGTGCGCATGGTATCGATAACGATACGACGGTTATCGCCTACGACAACTGGAGAGGACCGAACGCTACCGGTGTGCTAGCGTTTTTCAAAAGCTACGGTCATAAAAAGGTATACGTACTCGATGGTGGCGTAGATGCTATCAAAGCACTCGATCCCAATCAGAAAAAATATGACGAGCTCAAAAAGAAAAAGAGAGAGATCAAGCGTGCCTACAAAAAGGCGAAAAAAGCCGGTGATATGAAAAAGTATAAAGAACTCAAGGCAGAATATAAAAAAATCGTAAAACAGATGAAAGAGCTTGAGCCCAAACTCATTGTCCGCAGAGGCATTAAAAAAGTTGATTTGGGTAACGGACATCACGCATACCTACCGCCTGAGAGCGAAGCGAAAATTACGCCTAAACACTACAAAATCGATCCTAAAAAAATCGATCTTAGCTGGGTAGCGGGCAAAGATGAAGTGTATCATGCAGTGCTCGATCGCCTCAAAAACGGCGACAAGAGTAAATATGTCATCATCGATACGCGCAGCATGATCGAAATCATCGGTGAAAGAAAGATGGATAACGTGGCACGCGGCGGACACATTCCGACTGCAAAATTTATCGAGTGGAAAAATATTACGGACTTTAAACGTCATAAGAGTTTCCGTACCAAAAAAGAGCTCGAAGAGCTTTTCAAAAGATACGGTATCACGAAAGATAAAACAATCTACGCATACTGCCAAGTGGGAACGGGACGCGGATCTGACATCATCACGGCACTCAAACTCCTCGGATACCCCAATGCTAAAGTCTATAGCGGCAGCTGGGATGAGTGGGGCAACGATATGAATCTACCTATTAGACGATAAGGAGAGGGCGAATGAATACGCAAAGACGTGATTTTCTCAAAATTTCCGGGGCAACTGCGGCACTGGTAGCAAGCAGTGGCAGCCTCTTTGCCAAGACGAACGTCATCAAAGTGGAAAACGGGAAAAACAATTACCCAAATACCACGTACACCGAGCAGATGTATCGCAACGAGTTCGGTTTTACCTACGGTAAGAAAGAGGAGCACGGATATGCCTACCACTGTGTAAACTGTCAGGGTAACTGTGCTTGGGAAGTATGGGGGAACAACGGTGTGGTCACGCGTGAGAACCAGAGTGCGCGCTATCCTCGCATCAACCCAAGAGTACCGGATTTCAACCCTCGTGGATGTAACAAGGGTATCCAGCACTCACAAGTGATGTATGAAAAAGACCGCATCCTCTATCCTATGAAGCGCGTGGGCAAGCGCGGTGAAGGTAAATGGAAGCGCATCAGCTGGGACGAGGCTGCGACACTTGTAGCACAAAAAATCTGGGACGTAATGACAGATCCTAAAAAAGGTCCCGAAAGACTCATGGTGCATGCCGGTACGGGTCTTTTGACGGAAGGTCGTCGTGGTTCCGTGCTTCGCTTCTCCACGCAACTGGGAGCCTATCGTATCTACCCCGCTTCATATCTGGGCGATATGTTTAGCGGTGCGGCAGTAGCGTACGGCGAAGGTAACCTGGGCTGTACCTACGATTTTATGTATCAGGTCGATACTGCAGTATTTTGGGGCGGTAACCCCAACGTCTCTCGTATTCCTGACGCCCACTTCGTATGGGAAGGAAAGTACAACGGTGCGAAAGTCATCGTCATTACGCCTGAATTCAATGGTACCGCAAAATCTGCAGACCTCTGGATTCCTATCAAGCCCGGTACCGACCAGTTCTTGGCGATGAGCGTTATGTATGAAATCCTCAAGAACAAATGGTACAAACCGGGCTTTATGAAAATCTATACGGATCTACCTTTCCTCGTGCGACTCGACAACAAGAAGCTTCTAAGAAGAAGCGATATCGAAGAGCCAAAAAACGAGGAAGAGCACGAAAAATTCGAAGCGCAGTTCTATACGATGAACAAAAAGACGGGCAAAATCGCCTTGATGCCTGGAAGCGAAGGAAGCGATCACAAGACTCTCGATATCAAGGAACTCGGCATCGATCCAGAGCTCGAAGGCGAGTGGGAAGTGACCCTCAAAGACGGCAAGAAGGTCAAAGTCACCACAGTTTTCGAGATATTCAAGAAAAACGTCGAGCAGTTTGCACCTGAGAAAACGAAAGATATTACAGGTGTGCATCCCGATACCGTCAAACAGCTGGCCAAAGATATCGCACTTCCTAAAGTTGTGGAAATCACCACAGGCTTTAGTCTCAACAAATATCACAACGGTATCCTCAACATCTGGAATATCGCTTCTATCTGCGGTTTGACGGGACGCCTTGGGCCGTATGGATCACTCAACACTGAAAACGAATTTAGTCTCAGCGGCCTTGGCGCACTTAGCGGTTTTGCCGGCAAGTACAAACCAAGATTTGGTTCAGGTTTTGTAGGTGAGTTTGTTTTCGGTGACGGTCTTAAAACATTCGAACAATACTTCAGCGACGAAGACGTCAAACGCGCTACCGGCGGCAAAGTGAGCAAAGAAGAGTACATCAAAATCGTCGAAGAGGCTCTCAAAAACGGTGAAAACGGTAAAAACCGAACCGAAGAGGAGGAGTTTTACAAGCCTTGGTGGACGCCTGAAGTTGCTATCATCGTGGCTGACTCGAAATTCCGCCGTAACAAAGGAAGCGAGTATCGCAAAGCTTTTCTCAAAAAGACGAAGTTCTTCGCATATGTCGACTATAAAATGAGCGAAGCTGCGATGTTTGCGGATGTACTGCTTCCGGCAAAATCGCACTACGAAGTCTATGACCTGCGTACGAGCCCCGGATATCACAGATTTACAAACCTCGCACAGCCTCTGGCGAATCTCAAGCCTGTGGGTGAAGCGATGGATGAGTGGAGTATGTTTGCGCTTATCGCGAAAAAACTCGAAGAGATCGCCAACAAGCCTGAAAACAAGAAAAAGGCGAAAGTACCTGATAGCAAAAAGTATGCACGCACAGGCTATCGTGACCTGGCCAACTTCTATAAAGAGTACACCAATACAGACGAAGAGTCCGAAGCGGCTATGGAGCCCGTACTTGGCACTGACAAGCTCGCAGTCCAAGCGGCTCTCGAAAAGTGTGAGCAGTATGCGCCTTGGACGATGGAGAAGATGTATGCGGCGGGCGGTTTCTTGCAGCTGAACGAAAAAGCTGCGAAGATGAGTCCGCTCTATGCCGACAGACCATACAATTCAGGAGAGTTCACGCTCTTCAAGCTCGAGCCGTTTGAGACATTGACAGGACGCCAGACATTCTACGTGGATCATCCTATGTATCTCAAGCTGGTAAACGGTACCAACTATGCGCTCAAGCCGTTGGCGCCACAGAACAAGAAAAATCCATTTATGCTTATGACGCCGCATGCGCGCTGGTCTATCCACTCCAACTGGAAGAACTCACGCACACTCCAGCGCTTGCAACGTGGTGTACCGTATGTTGCAGTTAACCGTAAAATTGCTGAGATGAAAGGCATCAAAGACGGCGATACGATTCGCATCTTCAACGAACTGGGCGAATTTTACGCTATGGCGAAAGTGAGCTCATCCGTAGCGCCTGATACGCTTGTGATGGAGCATGGTTGGGAGCCGTATCAATATCTCTTCAACAAAGGGCACAACGAGTGTGTACCTATGTCACTCAACCTGCTCGAGCTTGCCGATGGATGGGGACACCTCAAATTCGGTGGTCTTTGGGACGGTAACCAGTATGCCTATGACGGCGCAGTGAACATCGAAAAATCTACGAAGTATACATATTAATAGGAGCGTGGTATGTCTAAAAGACAATTAGCAATGGTAATGGACCTTAACAAGTGTATCGGTTGTCAGACATGTACCGTCGCTTGTAAGACACAATGGACCAACAGAAACGGTCGCGAATATATGTATTGGAACAACGTTGAGACCTATCCAGGGGATGGATATCCCAAAAAATGGATGGAGCTCGGCGGGGGATTTGATGCAGCGGGCGATTTGCAGCCAGGCATCATCCCCAATATCGAAGCAGATTACGGTGTGCCTTGGGATTACAACTACGATTCGCTCGCAGAGCAAAACCTGCTTAGCGATTCTCCCGAGCCTGGATTTCGTCCCGATCAAAGCCCCACATGGGGACCCAACTGGGACGAAGATGAGGGTGCAGGGGAGTTTCCTAGAGACAACTACTTCTTCTATCTGCCACGTATCTGTAACCACTGCTCGAACCCCGGCTGTCTGAGCGCATGTCCGCGCGATGCGATCTTCAAGCGCGAAGAAGACGGTGTCGTGCTCGTGGATCTCGATCGCTGTCAGGGATACCGCTACTGCATCGCCGGGTGTCCATATAAAAAGATCTATTTCAACCCAAAAATCAGCAAGAGCGAGAAGTGTATCCTCTGTTTCCCACGTATCGAGCAGGGACTTCCACCGGCTTGTGCCCAAAGCTGTGTAGGACGTATCCGCTTCGTGGGATTTTTGGATGATGAGGAGAGCCAAGTCTATAAACTGGTGCACAAATACAAAGTGGCGCTGCCTCTTAGACCAGACTACGGGACACAGCCAAACGTCTACTACGTACCGCCTGTAGATGCGCCGCCTAAATTTGACGAAAACGGCAAGATCATCGAAGGCAGCGATCGTATTCCTATCGAAGAGCTGGAGAAGCTTTTTGGCAAAGAGGTGCACAACGCCATCAAGACCATCAAGGCCGAGCGTGAAAAACGCAAAAAAACAGGAAAATCCGAGCTTATGGATATCCTGATCGCATATCAGCACAAAGATATGTTCAGACTCGACCACAACTACTATGTAGAAGTGGCGAAGAAAAAGGGAATGAAACCGCTTCCGCTTGTGGATGAGCGCTATGTAGCGGGTAAATATACAAAACCATCTTCAATATCCCACTTTAAGGTGCACGCATGAAAAGAGCAGTAACAATCGCAGCAGCCCTGAGCGTGGCTGCATCGGTAGCAATGGCTGGAAACGTGGTGACGGCGGTGAAAGTGGGGAGCCTCAAGGGGCTCAAGTGCGGCGCGAAAGTTATTAGAAAATATGCGAAGTTTACGCCTATTGCGGTCTATCCGCAAAGCACTTTGCATCTCAATGATAAAAAAGCGAACGAACTGAACAAAGATGCAAAAGCCAAAATCGTCCAAGTGGCTGCACTTACCGACGGCAAACGCGTAGCTATCATTATGCGCTGGCCCGATAAGAGCAAGGATGTTTTCAAGGGTTATAAAAGCGATATCTATCCAGACGGATTCGCCGTGCAGTTTGCTGCAAATGCCGACAAGCCCGAGAAACTTCCTTATATCGGGATGGGAAGTGACGGTAGACCTGTAGAGATCTTCTTGCGCAAAGCCTATGGTCAGCCGGTTTATGAGCCAAACGGCAACGGCGACGTGGCGCATCAGGTCAACCCTCACAATGCTCCCTATTTTGGTAAAGATCTCAAGAAGTTCGAAAAAGCGGTAGCCAAAAAGGGAAGCAAAGAGTATGCGCGTGCGTTTGTAAGCGAAGGATTTCGCTCTATGAGCCAAATCAAGGACGGCTCTGTCAAATGGCGCTCTGATATGCACTATGTAGGTAAAAAGGGCATGTGGGGCGGCATGATCGTCAAAAACATCAAAGATGCCTACAGCAAACCATCTAAAAACGAGTTGGCCGTTGCCGTGGCGGTATGGGACGGTAAAGAGCTGCAGCGTGACGGGCTCAAGCGTCTGTCATCTTGGATTGCCGTGAAGTTGCCACACGCCAAAAACAAAGCCCTCGAAGCAGTGGTAAACGAACAAGTCAAAGGCGATGTGGCAAACGGTAAAAAGCAGTTCGAAGCCAACTGTGCCAGCTGTCACAACGATAGAAACTTCCACAACGCTCCAGTATATATGGCGCCTGATTTGAGCAATATCGGCGGTCAAGCCACTGCGGCATACCTGCGCGAATCCATCCTCGATCCAAATGCCGTCGTAGTGCCCGGGTACAACAGAAACCAACATCCAAATTTTGCGTGGTATAATGTAGATAAGAACGGAAAGCGCACATCTATCATGCCGCCATTCAATTTCCTCGACAAGAAAACTGTCGATGATATCGTGGCCTACTTGCAGACACAAAAAGCGGAGGTAGCAAAATGAAAAAGATAGCGTTGCTCGCCCTCGTCGCTGCGGGAATGCTCTTTGCTAGCAGCGGAGAGAAGGGTGAATTTGAGAAAAAGGGATTTTTAACTACAGAGTGGTGTGCGAAAAACGACCTCTTCGCAGATTGCCGCTTAGAGAGTTATCACTGCGGCAGCGAAGGGTGCTACCGCAACTGGGTGCCGGGTGAACCCGAGAAGATGAAGATGGTGCTCTATGTGCACGATGAAGGCAAAGTCTACTACATCAAGCCAAGCGGTGTGCATGTGAGTGAGCTTTTGGAAAAAGCGGCCAACCGTAACGAAGTGACCATCATCGGAAAACTCGAGAGCGACGGTAAGACCATCGAAGCACACGAATTCAAGGCACCTCCACCACCGAAAAAGTCCTTCTTCAAAGGCTGTCTCTAATCTCAAACCGCCTCCGCGCGGTTTGATAGATAGTTTGCAAAGCGATAGCTAGTATTGTTTTGTAAGCTACCTATCCATCTCTTTTGCTACAATAGCACATACAAGCCAATCATACATAAAAAGGATCGGAGTGGATAACAAAGCGCGCGCGTTTGTCTATGCTTTTTTATCAAGAGTTTTCGAAAAAGAGCTGGGAGCTAAAGAGATCGAGGATCTGAAGAACAATCCTGAGCTGCTCGCGACAATCGGAGATGACACAAAAGAGTATTTCGAAAAGAATGATATCCAGAAGATTCAAGAGGCGATCAATATCGACTACAACTCCCTCTTTGCCATCAACTCGCAGCCTGTGGAGTCGATCGTGGTAGATTCGACGGGAGAGGTGCTGGTGGGACTCCAAAATCCTGTAATGTTTTTCTACTTCGAAAACGGCTACGAAATCGATATGAACCGCACGGAGATTCTCGCGCCCGACCACCTGGCTATCGAGTTTGGTTTTATGCAAAATCTGGCCTATCGCGATGAGGATAGGGTGGCTTTGAAATTTCTCAAAGAGCATCTTTTGGTATGGGTGCCGCCCTATCTCGTGGCAATGCGCGAAGTGGCCGAAACGCCATTTTATAAGGATATGTGCGATTTTACCGTCGACTATCTTTTGAGTGATTACGAGCTACTCAAAGGGGAAGTGACCGATGCTCTATAAGCAACAAGGAGAGCTCTTTAGCTATGATCTTTTGAAGTGTCTGCGTACGGACTACTTCCACAACGACTGCCAAAGCTGCCTGGATATTTGTCCCGAAAACGCCTTCTATTTCGATCGCAAGCGCTTGACGGTGGATTTCGACAAGTGTACCAACTGTTCGGTGTGTCTTGGGGTTTGCCCCACAGAGGCACTGGAGCTCGATTTTTTCGACCCCAATGACTATGTGCTTAAAAACGAGCCGCTGCTATCGTGCAAAAAGGATATTCCCTGCCTGAGTGCTTTTAGCAGCGAGCATTTCATCGCAATGGCCCTGCGCCAAGGACAAATCGATGTGGACCTCTCACACTGTGAAGATTGCCATCTCAACCCCGAGGGCAAAACCCTTGCCTCGATCCAAAAGCGCATCGAAGAAGCGCGCACCTTTTTGGCCGAGACCGGCAGTGAAGCCACCATCGGTGAAGCGAGCTTTAGCGACGATCGCCGCGGCTTTTTCAAAGCGATCTTCAAAACCGCCAAAGAGGTGACCAAAGAGGAGAGCATTAGCGATGCGAAAAGCGACATAGATCGCCTGCCCATGCGCCAGACGCTGCTCAAAAACTCTCTCAAACTTGCCTCCAAGGATCTACCCAACAAAGAGGTCTCCACTTCCTACTCTTTTTTGGCCAACAAGCAGATCGATGCGATGAGTTGTACCAATTGTGGGGATTGTGTGCAGTTTTGCCCTACAGATGCGCTCTTTTTCTCCAGCGACGGCGCAGCTATCTGGTTTGTTGCGGGTCGCTGCATCGACTGCGCTATCTGCAACGACATCTGCAAGCCTCGCTCCATCAGCGACAAAGAGCGCATCGACCTTGTTTCCTTCGCATTCGATCGCGGCGAAGAGCTGGTGCATCACACCATCGAAATTTGCAGCGAGTGCAAGACGCCCTTTCCCTACAAAGGCGGCGAGATGATTTGTGAGCGCTGCAAGCAGTTTGTAGATGAGTTTGGCGATATTTTCAAACTAGCGAGTGATATGGAGTGATGCATCTTACCTTTTTGCATCCTCTCTTTTTCCTTTTGGCGCCTCTGGCGCTCTGCTTCATTTGGTGCGCCAGAGAGCAGTTAGCCCTCTATTTTGCCAAATCGCACCTGCTACCTCGCTCTATCGTCCCCAAACATCTCTTGCCCCTTTTTACAGCGCTCCTTTTTGTCATCGCGCTTGCCGGCCCAATCGCTTACGAGCATCTGGCCCAAAATGCCAAAAAAGGACGCGACCTGGTGGTGGCACTGGATGCCAGCGGCTCGATGAGCGGGGAGTTTGGCAAAAGCACCAAGTTTGCTACCCTCATCGAGCTTGTGCGCGCCTTTTTGCACAAGCGCCACGACGATAATGTGGGAGTGGTGGTCTTTGGAAGTTTCGCCTATGCTGCTAGCCCCATCACCTACGATATCGATGCGCTTGATTTTATCTTGCGCTACTTGGATGTCTCAATCGCCGGCAACAACACCGCCATCGGCGATGCCGTCGCTACGGGTGTGGCGATGCTACAAAAGGCGCAGGCCAATGAGAAGGTGCTGGTGCTCTTTAGCGACGGCCATCACAATAGCGGCTCCGTCTCGCCCAAAGAGGCTGTGGAGCGTGCCAAGCGTGCCGGGGTGCGTATCTATACCGTCGGTATCGGCGAGGATTTTGACGCGAAGCTGATGAGGCGCATAGCGGCCGAGACGGGAGGCAAAAGCTTTCAAGCGCGAAATCCCGAAGACCTCCAAGAGGTACTCAGCGCTATCGACCGGCTGGAGCCAAGCCCCCTTCGCAGCGGCACCTATCTCGGGACGCGGCCGCTTTTCGTGTTCCTGCTCGTGCTTTTAGCGGTGCTGCTAGCTTGGCAGATAAAGAGGCGGCTATGAGTTTTGTTTATCCTTGGGTCTTAGCTTTTGCAGTGCCGGTGCTACTGCTGGTGCCACTGCTCAAACAAAAGTCACGCTCCCTACCTTTTCATCCCAAGATGGTGGTGCGCCAAAGCCATCCTCGCTACCATCTGCTCCCTCTCGTGCTCGCGCTCGTGCTCGTAGCTCTCGCGCGTCCCGTGATTGAACGCAGCGAGACCCAGAGCATTGATGCGCAGCCCCTTTTTATCGCTATCGACTTTTCCGCTTCGATGCGTGCTGCGGATATCGAGCCTTCGCGCCTGGCAAAGGCCAAAGAGATTGCCGCCGATTTGGTGCGCAAAAGTCCATTCAAAAACGCCCTCATCATCTTTACCACAAACCCTCTCATCATCGCGCCGCCCACCGGCGACAAGGAGGCACTGTTTGCGGCGCTTCATAGCGTCAATCCCGATGCGATACTCACCAAAGGCACCGACTTTCGCAAACTCTTGGAGTTTGTAGGAAGATTTTCCGGCCATAAAAATCTCGTCATTATCAGCGACGGCGGAGATTTTACAGATGCGGCGAGTCTGCGCCAAATTGCCAAACAAAAAGATATTACCGTCTATGCCGTGGGAGTCGGCTCCATTAGTGGTGCGCTGGTGCCCACGAAAGACGGCTATCTCAAAAGGGATGGCCGCCTCGTGGTCTCGCGGCTCAATCCCTCTTTCAAAGAGCTTGGCAGCTACTATGAAGACGACTACTTGGATATCTTAGATAGCATCGCCACTACGGC
>WGBB01000250.1 GCA_015494505.1 Nitratiruptor sp.
ACATTTGATGGCAAACAGACAGGCACCTTTGGGATTTTTGGCGTCTACTCCTTTAACGGCAACAAAATCCTCTCCACCAGCGGCGGCGGGATGCTGGTGGGAAATGACGCGAAGCTGATGCAAAAAGCGAGATTTCTCTCCCAGCAAGCCAAAGAGCCGGGAGTGCCCTGGTACGAACACACCACCTACGGCTACAACTATCGCCTCAGCAATATCCTCGCAGCCATCGGCGTGGCGCAGATGGAGGTCTTGGATGAGCGCATCGCCAAGAAGCGTCAAATTTTTCGCTGGTACCAAGAGGAGCTGCCGGATCTCACCTTTATGCCCGAACTCCCCTGCAGTCGTGGCAATCGCTGGCTCACCACGGCACTCTTTTCTACCGACCCTCTCGCTATCTATGAAGCGCTCAAAAGCGAGGGTATCGAATCGCGTCCGCTGTGGAAACCGATGCATCTGCAGCCCTTGTGTAAAGAGTTTCGATTCTACGGCAGCGGCTTTAGCGAGCGACTCTTCGCCCAGGGGCTTTGTCTGCCCAGCGGCACGCAGCTTGGGCGTGAAGATGTAGCTATGGTAAGTGAGATTGTAAGGAAGAAGCTATGCTAAGAGCCACCAGATACACCCGCGCTCTCTTTTTTCTGCTCTTTGATGCGATGCTTTCATTCATCTCGCTTCTCCTTGCCTATGCGCTGCGCTTCAATTTCCATATCCCAGCCATCTTCTTTCATGGGTTTTGGAAAATCTACCTACTGCTTACCGCTTCGAAAATCCTCTTTTTATACCTTTTTAGGCAGTACCACTTCACCTGGCGCTACTACGGGCTTTCGGAAGCGAAGCGCTTCTTCGCCGCAATCCTTGCGGCCTACGCTTTTGCAGCGCTGATTCTTTGGCTCTTTTATAACTATTTTATCCTCTTTCCCCGTAGCGCCATCATCATCGATATGATCCTGAGCCTCATTTTCCTAGGAAGCATTCGCATCGCCAAGCGCGTCTATATCGAATCCTTTGCCAAAAAGGGTTTTAAGAGTGCGGCCATTTATGGCGTCACGCCCCGCACCAAGCATCTCATCGACTCATTTCTTAGCGGCGACTTTGGCTATAAACCGGAAGTCGTCATCGACGATGCGCGCTCCGGAAGCTATATCAACAATACTCCCATCGTTGCAATCGAGGAGTTTTTCGATCGCTTCCATCACATCGAAGCCCTCATCGTGGCCAAAGAGCTGGAGCCAAAGGCGCTGGATGCGCTTTCACAGCGTGCAAAAAAAAGCGGCATCAAAGAGATCAAAATCGCCACACTCACCAAAGAGGAGCTCAAAGACCTCGATATCGAGGACCTCTTGGCGCGCAAACCAAAAGACCTGGATCGTGCAGCCATCGAGAGGTTTGTCAAGGATAAAAAGGTTCTCATTACGGGTGCAGGCGGGAGTATCGGCAGCGAGCTGGTACGCCAATGCAAGGAGTATGGCGCAAGGCGCATCATAGCCGTAGAAATGAGCGAATTTGCTCTCTATAACCTTACGCAGCGCTTCGAAGATATCGATGCGAGACTCTGCGATGTGACCGATATGGATGAGATAGAACCCATCATCGCCCAGACACGCCCCGACATCATCCTCCATGCAGCCGCCTACAAGCACGTGCCGCTAGCCGAGCTCAACCCCAAAGCCACCGTCAAGAACAACGTCCTGGGCACCAAGAACGTACTCGATCTAGCCATCAAGTACAACGTGCCCCACTTCATCCTCATCTCCACCGACAAAGCCGTCAATCCCACCAACATCATGGGCGCCACTAAACGCGTGTGCGAACTTTATGCCCAAAACGTCCCAAACGGCTCCACCACTATCGCAGCCGTGCGTTTTGGCAACGTGCTTGGCAGCAGCGGCAGCGTGATACCCAAATTTAAAGAGCAGATCAAAAAGGGTGGGCCCGTCACCGTAACGCACCCGGAGGTGATGCGCTACTTCATGCTCACCTCCGAAGCGTGCCAATTAGTCTTGCAGGCAGCCACCATCGCTAAAGGGCGTGAAATCTTCATCCTCGATATGGGCAAACCCGTCAAAATCGTGGACTTGGCCAAAAAGATGATGGAGATCTATAATAAAGAGGTGCCTATCAAGTTTATAGGACTCAGACCTGGAGAGAAGCTCTACGAAGAGCTGCTTTTAGAGGGCGTAGAAGAGAAGACCAAGTACCAATCCATCTACATCGCCCAAGCTACACGGATGGATTTCGCTACGCTTGAGCAAAAGATCGCCGCGCTCCTTCAAGCCGCCACACCAGAGGAAATCATCGCAGCCCTCAAAGCTATTGTGCCGGAATTTCACACACCTGCCGGGCAAATGCAAGCATCCGCTCATAGTGAGTCCCGTGCCAGTAGATCCGTCCACACGTAGGACAGCGCCAAAAGTCGTTGAAGAGCACACGCACCTTAGGTGGCAGCCGATCCATCACCTCCTCTTTATCTACCTTTTGCAACGGCGTATTGTCCACGAGACAGCGCGTTAGTGGCGCACACCGGCACTCAAAACGGCGCACGATATCCTGCACCACCTCAAAAAGCGTTCCTCTAGACACATAGTAGACCCGCTCGCTGCGGCTTGCCAGTTCTTTGTCGCGTGTAAGGACGATGCGCCCATGCTCATTGGCGATTTCTACGAGTCTATCGTCGGAAATTTCATGATAGTAGAGGGTATCGAGTCCCAAAATCCGCAGGTACTTGGCCACTTTGGCCAGGTGCACGTCGGCTACGAATCTGCAAGGATCCATCCGCGCCTCTTTGTGGCATATTGTGGCACAGCGATATCGGCGAAGCGGTAACTCTCGATAAGCGGCTCGTTAATGTAGTCAAACACGATGGCCGTGAGGCGATTACCGTAGACCGCTCCCGTATCGATCCCAAAACTCCAGCGATCGACGCGCGGCCGCACGAAGGGCTGATGGCCATAGACCACATAGCCGTAGCGCCCGTCATACAGATCGCTCCACCAAAAGTGGCACGCCGGGTCGCTGGCATCCAGATGCACGAAATTGCCGTCGCTATCGAGATAGCGCACCCGCATCATCTGCGCTGCCGCTCTTTTGTCGAGATGTGCAAGGTCGGTCGCAGGCAAGATACCGGCATGAACGATCGTTAACCTCCCTATGCGAACAAAGAGGGGCAAGGATGCAAGATAAGAAATATCCTCATCCGTCATGCTCTCATAGAGAGTCAGCTCCTCTTTATCCAACTTCATAGGATTGCGCTTGCCGGTGCGCAGTCGCTCCATTTCGTGGCGGTGGTAGCGGATATATTTGTCTTCGTGGTTGCCGCGAATCACTGTAATGGCGTTTTCTTTGCAAAAGCGCAATACTTCGAGGGATTTGGGGCCTTTGGCGATGATATCGCCGACACATATTTCGCGGTCATCAGACTGCACATCTAAGCGGCTACGCAGCGCCATCCACTCATCGAAACAGCCGTGGATATCGCCGTAGACGATGAGTCGCTCTATTTTTTGGCCTTCACCTGGTTACGTCCCGAGCGCTTGGCTTCATAGAGCGCTTCATCGGCGCGATGCAGGAAGCTTTGAATCGTGTCGTCATTTTTGAGTGTCGTGACACCGAAACTGCACGTCACCTTGCCCACTTCGCTAAAAACTGCCGCTTCCACCGCACGGCGTATCTTTTCGGCCACCATCGCCGCACTCTGCAGCCCCGTTCCCGGCAAGAGCAAAATAAACTCCTCACCGCCCCAACGCACGAAATACTCGCTTTGGCGAATATTGGCTCGCACGATTTCAGCCAACTCTTTCAAGACGCTATCACCTACAAGATGTCCGTATGTATCATTAATCTTTTTAAAAAAATCGATATCGAAAATCACGAGCGACAATGGCGCATTGATATGCTTGGCTTCGATAATCTTGAGCCCAAAAATCTCATTAAATGCGTCTTTGGAAAGCGCTCCGGTAAGAGAGTCCTGTTTGTGGCGCGATTTTGGAGTGATGGGCTTGGGCCGTTCTTTGGATACGGGACGTGGGTCCTCGCTCTTTGCACAACTTTTCGTAGCTACCCACGTGGGCACAAGTGCGGCAAGCGCTACAAAAAGCATCGGGACGATATAGTATTTGGGATAGATAGCGAAAGGCTCCATCACCACATAGACCTGCACCACAAGTGCTAGCCATCCCAGTAAAAGATAGAGTACGAAAAATTTAAGATAGGTTTTTAACATGGAGTCTAGACCTTTTCGATACTTCCCACCACACGTCCTACCACGTGCACCTCTTCAGGCGCCAAAACCTCTACGGGATAGGTGGGGTTTTCGGAGATGAGCTCCACCCTATTATCGGCGCGCAGGCGCAATCTTTTTATAAACACCCCGGCTGCCGTCTCGATCATAAAAACCCCGCTCTTTTTTACGTCACGCTGGGAAGTATCCACAAAAGCGATGCTGCCGTCTTGCAAGAGCGGCTCCATCGAATCTCCCAGCACGTTCACCGCCTGGATATGCTCCAGGGCCTTGGGACCGCCCAAGATATCGACAATCTTTTCATCCAGATACAAAGGCTCGCTCACCAGCTCATAGTTCCAAGCACCCCCGCCTGCACTGGCGTTGATCTCTTTGAAGTACTTCACATAGGCAAAGCGCTGGGTCGATTCGCATAGTGAATAGGGGTCTTGGTCGTAGAGGAGCCAGTTGATATTGATGCGCCGCTTGGCGCAAAAATCGAGAAGCTCTCGAATCGGTAAACGACCGCGCTTTTTGAGCATAGAAAAGTGCTCGGGTGTGATACCCAGTGCCTTCGCCACATCTTTGTCATACACCTTGCGCGCTCCCACCTCCTGGGAGATGATATCTTTGATGCGTTCCACTACCTCCTCGAAACTCAACATCTTCGCACCTTTCTCAACATTTTATTAATTATTCTACTCTTATTTTAACATATTGTTAATATATGTGCAAAGGAGTTTGCTATGAAGATACATCTGGATCTCGACGCCTTCTTCATCGCGGCCGAGCGCATCAAAGACCCTTCCTTGCAGGACGTCCCGGCAGCCGTGGGCGGTCGGGGCGATCCCTTTATCTTCGATAGCAAGAGCGCTCACAAGATCGACACCGTCCACGACAACAACGGAGCATTCGTGCCTTCCATCTTTTACAATGCAGATGCAAACTTTCGCGACTACTTCGTCGAAGGTGGCAAAATTCGCGGCATCATCATCACTGCCAGTTACGAAGCGAGGAAGTACGGCATCAAGACCGGTATGACGGTACGCGAGGCCTTGGAGCTTTGTCCCCATCTTCGCGTGGTGGCTCCCAATCACCTCTTTTACCATCAGCTCTCCCACAGGCTCCATCTCTTTCTCAAACGGCGCATCCCGGCAGTGGAGCAGTTTAGCATCGACGAGTTTTTCGGGGATGTTTCTGGCTGGGTGGAGCGCGAGGAGTTGGAAGATTTCTTGCGCTCTTTGCAAAAGGAGATAGAAGAGCGTTTTGGCCTTCCCATCTCCATAGGAGCGGCCAAGAGCAAGTGGACCGCCAAACTGGCCACCTCCTTTGCCAAACCCCAAGGCATTAAAATCGTCGACGATGTGGAGAGCTTCATCCGCGATATCCCTATCGAGGAGTTTCCCGGTATCGGACGAGGCTACTTGCGGCGCCTGCGGACTCTTGGTATCACTACTTTGGGCGAAACCCGCCAGATACGCCATATCTTTTATAGCTGGAAAAAACCGGGCATCACCCTCTATCGGCGCATCTGGGGGATCGATGACGAACCCATCGTGCAAGCGAGTCCTCGCAAATCGATAGGGATTTCACGCACTATCGATCCTGTGAGCGATCGCGGGGAGCTGCGCCGGCGCATCCTCATCCTGGCGCGCCACCTTTCCAGCAGTATCGCAAAGCTTAGATTGCAGCCCACCTACTACACTCTTGGCGTGCGCTACGAAAACGGGCTTAAAACAAAAGCCCATCTGCGCTCCCATCGCCTCTTTAGCGAAAAACTGTTGCAGTGCATCGCCTTGGAGCTTTTTTCGCAGTGTGACGACGGCTATACGCCCGTGATGCGGCTAGGGATTTCGTGCAGCGGATTTTATGCAAGCAAGCTCTACGACCTGTGGCATATTTATGAAGATAAAAAATTGGCGCGGCTTTTGGAGTGCTCACAAAAAGTGCGCACAAAGTTTGGGATGGATAGTTTGCGTTGGGGAGTGGAGATGTTGGAGGCGGCAAAGCCGCCTGGGGAGAATATTAGTTAAATTCTCTTCGTGGTCTTTGCTCTCGTGGGCGCGCTTCGTTGACTTTAAGCACACGTCCTTCGAACTCTTTGCCATCCAGCGCTTCGATCGCCGCCGTGGCATCGCTATCTTCCATCTCTACGAAACCGAAACCTCTGGGACGTCCCGTTTCTCTGTCTGTGATGAGTTTGACTGAACTCACTTCTCCGTACTGTGCGAAAAGATCGCGTACGTCCTCTTCACTGCTTCTGTATGGCAAGTTGCCTACATAGATCTGCTTCATCGAATGTTCCTTTGAAAATAATGCATCCCGATTTGCATCGGGTAGAACCATTATAGCTGTTTTTTGAAAAAAAAGATAGGGCAGTGGTGTCCCGGGCGGGATTCGAACCCACGACCTTCGGATTAGGAATCCGATGCTCTATCCTGCTGAGCTACCGGGACGCGCAGACGTAGGTGACGCCTGAGGGCGTATATGCAGCGTGTGGAGTATTAGGAAGCGATTCGAGTCTGTCTC
>WGBB01000251.1 GCA_015494505.1 Nitratiruptor sp.
ACGGTAATAGAGCATCAGGGGTGGCTTATAGCCGTGGAACCCAAAGCTCTCAACCAGATCTTCGCCGCGGATGCCACCAAGCGAATTGTCTCCCCTTTTAGCTATCTCTTTTTGCAGTATCAAAAATCGCGTCCCAAAAATACGCTCTACGTACTTTTAGCAGAAGAAAATATCTTTATCGTCACTTTCGACGAGGATTTGCCGGTCTATTGGAAAATCGTGCCGCTAGAGAATAACAAGGACATAGAGAAGGTGATAGAGGCTGCGCTCAAGGAGTTCTATCGCCAAGAAAAGACCTATTTCATCGAAAAAGTGGAGATTTATCGCTTTAGCACGCTTGCGGTGGTATTGGCCGATGAGATAGAAAACAATCTCTTCGTGGAAGTCCAAGTACATGACAAAGAGCCTGATGAGTACTGTGAAGAGAAGGGGATAGAAGAGTTTGCCATCCTTCCTAGCATAGAGAAAAAAGAGAAGAGTTTCATAGAGCGGCACCGTTTTGCCATAGGACTTTTTATATTGGTGCTTCTGGGGCTGCTGGCTGCCCAGTTTTATCTAAAATACAAGACAAAAAAGATGAACGAAGAAACGGCGAATCTCATAGCCTCTCAAGTACGCATGGCAAATGCCACGAACGCCTATACCAGCAAGATACTCAAGGCCAAAAAAGTCGATCCTATCGTTGTAAGTATCAAAGAATCCAATGCCAATGTCGTAGCACGCATTCGCAATATCTTCGACCTCATTCCAAACGATGCGTATTTGCAGAGCGCCACATTTACCAATCAGCAGGTCCTTTTGCAAGGGGTCGCACTACATCGCGACTCTATCCAAAAAGCTCTGGGTAACAAGGCGCAAGGCTCCGTGAACGGACTTCAGCTTTCGCGCAACGCAAAAGGATACACTTTTAAGGTAGCGTATGGAGAAAAAATCAATGAAGTTCACTAAGCAAGTGGATCGCAAAAAAATAATTAGCGCGCTTTTTTTGCTTCTACTGACGCTTTTTTTGGTAGCTTATATCAATTTTTCGTTTAACAAAGACCTCAATAGGTATGTAGAGGCCAAGAATAGACTCAACTTCCAGCAGACGGTTACCAAATATATCGCGCAGACAAAGCAGAGTCTCGAAAAGAGTATGCAAAACGAACAAGAGAGTCTCGGTGTCTTGCAAAAAAAGGTGGATGAAAAGGTTTTAAAAGAGCTTCTCAAGCATTTTTTGCAAGGATTTTTTGTCAAAAAAATCGCGCAAAAGCAGGAAGAGAAATTTGTAGTGACGCGCTACTATGTAGAAGGGATTATTCTTAGTCCCAAAAACTTGTACGATATGATAGATTTTTTTGGAAAAAACGACTATCCCATCAAAATAGAGTACCCCATCGATTTTATACGCGAAAAAGATGCTATCAAAATCGACTTCGTACTAACAGTTTATCAACCTGCTGCTTAGGTAGCGTCGCTACGTAGCCCCGAAGCAATTTTGGGATTTTCGCGCGACGCATCTCTTCTCGTATCTTTTTGGGAAGCTTCTTTCGTATGTATGGCGCCATCCAGAGAGCCTCGTCCGTGATGGCGAACGCAAGCGAACCTCCCACGACGCCTTGACGCTGGCGGAGCATCTCCTCTTTTTGCGCTGTTGTGAGGAGATAGCCAAGACTCTTCGCCATGCGGTCCAATATGCGTTTGATGGCATAAGGGTCGTGAGGATTGGCAGATATGAACAGATGTTCATATCTTTCTATTTTTTGGAGAAGCAGTCTCTTGTCTTCATGCAGATAGCGTAGGCTCGTGGCCACGCCCGGGGCGAATTTGGCGATGAAGGGGTTGCTGAAGGTGTGGCGGATGTAGTTACGCTCTATATTGAGGTCGTTGTTTGTACTGTCTTCGAAGTAGTGGATGTCGCGGTCTGTTAGATAAGCGAGTATTTCGCTTTTTGGGACATAGAGCATGGGGCGCACTATATTGTATCCTGTGCGGCTGCTCACCACATCCATCCCCACCATTTCTACCACGCCGGCGCCTTTTGCCATGCGCATCAAGAGCCATTCGAACTGGTCGTTGAGCTGATGGGCCAAGATAAGGTTTTCGTACCCCTCTTTTTTTATGATCTCTTCGAAGAAGCGGTAGCGCTCTTGGCGTGCTTTTGCTTCGAAATTGGGGGGTGCGACGAGGGCTTGGTGGATGTAGTTTTTTTTATCGAAACGCATAGCCAGCTCTTTAGCATAGGCAACTTCCTCTTTGCTTTGGGGACGCAGTCCATAATCGACGATAGCGATATCGAAAGCGATGTCGTGTTCGATTAGGGCGAAAAAGAGAGCGCTTGAGTCACTCCCCCCGGAAAAGGCTAAGAGATTGCGCGCACCGCGCAGCACCTCAAGAGCGCAGAGTTCCAAGGAGCTTGTCTCCTACTATCTCTTCGATGTGTACCCTATAGAGTCCGCCTACTTCGATATCGGAGATTTCTGTGTCATTGACGAGGATTTCGCCGTCCACTTCCGGCGCCCATATCTTTTTGCGTGCACTGAGCAGTAGTTCGCTCTCTTCACTTGCGCCTTCGAGATAGGCCTCCACATCTTTACCCACATCTTTTGCGAGGCTTTTTTGGAGTTTTTCTTGGACGATTTTGTCGATGATGGCAAGGCGCTCCTCCACGATATCTTGAGGGACTTGATCTTTCATCTCATATGCGCTCGTTCCCTCTTCGTCGCTATAGGCAAAGAGATTGACCCGATCGAAATCGAAGCGCTCCATAAACTGCACGAGCTCGGCGAAATCCTCTTCACTCTCCCCGGGATGGCCTACGATAATACTGGTGCGAAGGAAGCTACCCGGGACGCTGCGCATATGCTCGAGCAGTTCGATAGTGGGGCCCGCTCCGATACCGCGGCGCATGAGACGCAGCATCCTGTCACTTGTATGCTGGATGGGCATCTCGAAGTAGTTGACGAACTTGTCGCTGGCGGCTATCGCGTCGATGAGCGAGTGAGTGGTGGTGGAGGGGTAGAGATAGAGGATGCGTGCACTCTGGATGCCTGCGATTTGCTCTACCGCGTCGATGAGTCGCTCCAGCCCGTTTTTTATCCCAAAATCACGTAAGTACGAGCTGCTATCTTGAGAGACGAATGTAAAATCGACAAATCCCCGCTCTACGAGCCTTTTGATTTCGGCTACGATGTCCTCGATAGGGCGCGACTGGAGGC
>WGBB01000252.1 GCA_015494505.1 Nitratiruptor sp.
CAATATATACACAGCAACAGTGCTCGCTTTCGTGGTAGGCGCACAAGAAGCGGCCAAACGTATGGAGAAAGTGGGCGGCGGCAGCATCATTACGCTTAGCTCCACAGGCAATCTCGTCTATACCCCCAACTACGCAGGCCATGGCAGCTCCAAAGCAGCAGTGGAGACTATGGTCAAATACGCCGCACACGAGCTGGGACCCAAAAACATCCGTGTCAACGCCGTTAGCGGCGGTCCTATCGACACCGACGCCCTGCGCGCCTTTCCCAACTACGAAGAGGTCAAGGCCGAGACCATCGCACGCAGTCCTTTGGGACGTATGGGAGAGCCCAAAGACCTCGCAGGGGCCTGCTGGTTTCTGTGCAGCGACGAAGCCGGCTGGATAACAGGCCAGACACTTGTGGTGGATGGAGGCACGAGCTTTAGCTGATGAAGGGCAATATCAACATCCCCAACATCCTCGCCTTCGTGCGGCTTGCTATCGCGCCTTTGATGTTTCTGTTTTTGGTGGATCGCGATCTTTTTCCCCACATCCACCCCTCCTGGCTCGACTACTTCGCAGCCTTTTTGTTCGTGCTAGCCAGCATCACCGATTTTTTCGACGGCTACATCGCACGCAAATTCGACCAGATCACTCAGCTTGGCAAGATCCTCGATCCTCTGGCGGATAAGATGCTTACGCTGGCTGGATTTTTGGGCCTCATGGTGCTGGGACGCGCCAATCCCTGGGCTATCTATCTCATCCTCACGCGCGAATTTTTCATCACGGGTCTTCGTGTGAGTGCCGTAGGTAGCGGCAAGGAGATAGCCGCCAGTTTCTTGGGCAAGGTCAAAACGATTGTCCAGATGTTTGCCATCGGATTTTTGACTATGAACTGGACTACGCTCGGCGTACCGCTCTTGTGGCTAGCCGTCGCTATCACGCTCTATAGCGGGTATGAATATATAAAAGAGTATCTGAAGGACTGATATGGGTATCGTTTGGGCACTTTTGGCGCTTTCTGTGATGATTTTCATCCACGAGCTGGGGCACTACCTGGCAGCCAAGTTTTTTGGCGTCAAGGTAGAGCGCTTTAGCATCGGCTTTGGGCCCGTACTGGCCAAGAAGGAGTGCTGCGGGAATGAATGGGCCATCAGTGCGCTGCCTTTGGGAGGCTATGTGCAGATGAAAGGCCAGGACGATACGGACCCCGGCAAAATGAGCAGCGACCCAGATAGCTACAGCGCCAAAAAGCCGTGGCAGCGTATTATCATTCTTCTCGCAGGCCCCTTCGCAAACTTCTTTTTGGCCTATCTCCTCTACTTTGCCATAGCTATCATCGGCTTTCAAAGCTACGCACCCGTCATCGGCAAAGTGCTTCCAGACTCCCCTGCTTTGCAAGCGGGATTGCAAAAGGGGGACAGAATCGTAGCAGTCGATGGCCACAAAGTAGAAACCTGGTCCCAAATGAGCGCGATGCTGGCCAAAAATCCCCATAGATTCGACCTTTTGATAGAGCGAAGCGGCAAGGAATTCCACATCCGGATAGCACCGAAAGTGCGAAGAGTCAAAAATCTTTTCGGCGAAGAGATCCAACGCCCGATGATCGGTATCGCACCCGCCGAGGAATATGTGACGACACGTTTTGGGTTTTTCGAGGCCACCAAGTACGCCTGGGATAAAACCATCGCCGCAGCCCGCTTCATCGTCATCGGTATCGAAAAGATGATCGAAGGTGTGGTCTCACCCAAAGAGATAGGCGGCGTTATCACCATAGTGGACGTCACAGCAAAAGCGAGCCAGATAGGCATCACGGCATTTTTGGCTCTCTGTGCACTCATCTCCGTCAACCTCGGTATCCTCAACCTCCTACCCATCCCGGCACTCGATGGCGGCCACATTATGATAAACTTGTATGAGATGATCACCCGAAGGCCCCCGTCACCAGAAATGCTCTATCGCATCACCTATGTGGGATGGATTTTCATCATAGGTCTCATGGGGCTGGGGCTCTACAACGATATCAATAGACTCTTAGGAGCGCACTGATGGATATCTACAAACTTCGCGACAATTTCGACGCAATCGTCCAGCGCGTAGAGGCAGCCAGGATTCGGCGCAGCGAGCACCATATCGTCCAGATCGTGGTAGTGACCAAATATGTAGGAACACAAGAGATACGAGCGCTCTATGAACTAGGCCAGCGCGCGTTTGGTGAGAGCCGCGTCCAGGATCTCAAAGCCAAAGCAAGCGAACTAGATGACCTACCCTTGGAGTGGCACTTCATCGGCAGACTCCAAAAAAACAAAATCAACCACCTCATCGATCTCGATCCTTGGCTGATGCAGTCTCTTGATAGCTTGGAGTTGGCTTTGGAGATCGACAAACGCTTAGAAGCCAAAGGCAAAAAGATGCAGTGCCTTTTGCAAATCAACAGCGCAAAAGAGGAGACAAAAGCGGGCGTGATGCCTGAATGCGCCTATGACGAGTATCTCAAAATCGTCGAAGAGACGAAGCATATCGATCTCGTGGGAGTGATGACCATCGGCGCGCACACCGATGAGAGAGAAAAGATTAAGGAGAGTTTCGAGACCACCTACAAAATCTACGAAGCACTCAAGCCCCATGGAGCCGAGATTTGCTCCATGGGTATGAGTAATGACTTCGAGCTAGCGATCGAGTGCGGCTCCAATATGGTGCGTATCGGCAGCCTTTTTTTCGAAGGCATCAATCCTTAGGACAGCTTGGCGGTTCGGTGTCGCATTCGCCGCCGCAGTGTTTTGCTTCGAGTGTTTCGAGCTCTTTGCGCATCTCGGTGAGGATCAGCTTCGCAGCCACGTCCTCATCGAGCTCGGGAATATCCCAGCCGTAACGTTTGAGCCATTTATAAAAGACATCGCGCGTATCTTCGCGAATTTCATCGGAGTATTTGCAGTCTTCTTTGAATTCAGCTCGCATTGTCATCCTTTAGTTTTTTGTGTGCTATCTCTTCGAGTAGTACCGTAGCATAGCACCCTTTGGGTAAGAAGAAGTTTAATTCATACCAGGCATGTTCTTCTTTATAGCGCCCTTCAAGCTCTTCGACAAAAACCCACGCGTAGCGCCTATCGCCAAACTCTGTGATGTGCTCATCATCAAAATCCTTCTCTATCTCGCGGGCCAATCCTTCGGCTCGTTTGGTACGCCGTCCCGGCAGCAACCCCGTAGGAGCGATGGCACGCGCCGCGAAGCGCTCGCTCTCTGACCTCACATCTTCGGCAAAGAATATTTTGCCTCGTGGATAGTGCATCATCACATCCCCCGGCAAAAGCTTGAAAAATCGGGGCTGTTTTTGGAGCTCTTCGATGATGCCGCTTGGCAAATCCAGCACCTGCGTTAGTTCTTTAGCAGAAAATGCGTTTATAAGCTTGCTCTGCTTTATGCGCTCACTCAGCCACAAATTGAAAAGATGGCTCTGATAGGCGTTGATAAGAAAACGGCGCTTTTTTGGCTCACGGATACGCAAAGCACCTTCCACCACTTTTCGCCCAAGCTCCCAGTTGTTGCCATCTATCCCGAATCTTTGGTAGCCAAAATAGTTTGGAAGCCCTTCTTTATCGATGATTTTGAGTACTTCGTCGATTTTTCGGGCGGCTACCGGCAGCACTTTTTTGAGGCGCACGAAGAAGCGGTTGCCCTTTAAGTGTCCTAGGCGAATCTTGTTTGTATGGTAGGTGGTTTCAATGATTTTGATTTTGGGATGGCTGAAGTTTTTGAGAGCATCTTCATAGCGTTTCGGCAGGGATATGTACTGATATGTGAGCGCATTTTTGTCCTTGAGGCCCGCATAACCGATATCGCGCAGTTTCACGCCCAGATGTTCACTGAGAATCTGGAGCATCTGCCAGGTAGTGAGCTCCTTTTTGCGCACCTTTACTACTAAATGTTCCCCCTCGCCGCTAAAAGGATAGAGCGGCACCTCTTCTACGACGAAAGTTTCGGGCGACTGGCGAAAATAAAAATCGATAGGCGCATGGTCGAGATAGAAGATCCTATCCATTGTGATCCTTCAAAAACGCATCATAATCGAGGATCTTAACGCCACAATCGACAAATTTCTTGTCATTCGTCAAAAGAATATCGCACTTATGCTCTTTTGCGCAAAAACATTGCAACGAGTCTTCCAAATCGTAACCGTGTTCCAATGTATATGCAATTGCATTTTCGATAACATTTTTTCCGAATGGAACAATATGCCAATTATCGTTCTCCATAATTTCTTGAAAAAAGATCAACACCTCTCTTTTTCTTTTTTTCACAATGTAGTAAATAGTAGTCAACATATCTTCCGAAATAAAAATATCGTAATCGTTCTTCACCAAAGCAGCAACAATGTGTATCGCTTTTTTGTTTCTGCTTCGTGTAGTTTCCAAAAAATCTATTATTACATTCGTATCGAGAAATATCTTACTCTTCATATTTTTCTCTTTTCATAGCACGCAATTGCGAATATGGTACATCCGGAATTTCTCCCTCTAAAATTCCAGCAAATTGCAAAATCCTATTGAGTTTTCTCTCTTTCTCTTTTTTTTCCTTCTCTTCTATGAGCTTTTTGATTTCGTCTGCATATTTATTCGAAACAAAAATCCCTTTGCTCTTTTTGCTTTTCTTATCTTCTATCTCGATCAAATCATACTCATCCAAAATCTTGATGTTTCTTGCAAGCTCACGCACTCCGATCTTTTTTGTCATACTACACCCCTTGTTCGAACTTAACATATTATATGATAAAAGATAATATTAGTCAAAAATGGTGTGCATGACATATATTGCGAAATCTCCCCCGTGTAGCACGTGCGAAAATCGTCAGCGGCGTACGGGTAGCCTGGGCGATACGCATGAGAGCTTCGCGCTCGGAGGGCCAAAAGGCGATGAGGAGTTCATACTCTTCGCCGCTGCAACCCACCGCTTTGGGGAGGGAAGTAAAAAAACGAAAGCCGACACGGTTGAGACGCGAGAGTTTGGCCAAATCATCGAAGAGTCCGTCACTAATATCCATCGCCGCCGTGATGTGTCTGGCGGCACGCTGCATGAAAGCTTGGCGCAAAACGGGTTCGGCAAAGCGTGACTTTTTACCCACTGTACCATAGCGCAGCGCTCTTGTAAGCTCCTTTTTACTCCCACCGAGTCTTCCGGTATAAGCAAGTAGCATACCCTCTTTGATAGGGCCTCGCCCGATGGGACGAGGACTCGAAGAGACGATAGTAATGCTAAAGCAGAGCCGCTCTCCCGCCACCGTATCGCCACCCACTATCTCACATCCAAAGGCATTGCACGCCTCTTGCAGCCCTTTTGCGATAGCTCTAAGCTGCTCTGGTCCAAAATGTTTCGGTATTTCGATGCCCACCAGCGCATAGCGCGGCTTGGCGTTCATCGCCACTGCATCGGAGATGTTGACCAGCATCGCCTTACGCGCAATCGCCTCCAGACTCATCCACTCTCGCTGAAAATGAATACCCTCACAAAAGATATCGTGGCTGTAAAGTCTCTTGCCTATTGTGGCTGCGTCGTCACCGATATGCTTACTATTAAACAAACTTATAAAAAAGGATTCCTTGTTCACGCTACCTATCCTCTATATTTTGGTAAATATTGTAACAAATTCACACTAAAAGAGAGTGGCTCAAAACCTTTTAAAATTTTTTACGGCCCAAAATGCTATAATCAACAAAACTCTACACCAACAAAAGGACAACCTGTATGGAAGTACCTGTTTACTCATATGACGTGGTGATCGTGGGCTCGGGTCTAGCCGGATGTGCCGCAGCTCGCGAACTCAAAAAGAGCGGCAAAAATGTGGTCGTTCTCACCAAACTCCATCCTCTACGCAGCCACTCCGGCGCCGCACAAGGTGGTGTCAATGCAGCGCTTTCTGATGACGACGATGTAGAGCTGCATATGTTCGATACCGTCAAGGGAAGCGACTACTTGGCCGACCAGGATGCTGTGGAGCTAATGTGCTCTAAAGCACCGGAAACTATCCGCTGGATAGAGCGTATGGGTGCGGCATTTAGCCGCCGCGAAGACGGGCGTATCGCACAGCGTCCCTTCGGTGGACAGAGCAAACCTCGCGCCTGCTTCGCAAAAGATAGAACCGGTCTGACGCTCTTGCAGACCATCTATGAGCAAGCCCATCGCGAAGGCGTGGAGTTTTGGGATGAGTGGTACGTAGCAGACCTGCTTTACAAAGACGGCAAAGCCTACGGTGTGGTGGCATATAACCTGCGCAATATGGAGCCGGCCATTTTCAACGCTCGCGCCGTGATGTTCGCAACGGGTGGGTATGCAAGAGCCTTTAAGATCAACTCCAACGCTCATGCTAATACGGGCGACGGCCTTAGCATCTTCGCTCGTCACGGCCTGCCCCTCGAAGATATGGAGTTCGTCCAGTTCCATCCATCAGGCCTCGCAGGAAGCGGAATTCTCATCAGCGAAGCTGCGCGCGGTGAGGGTGGACGCCTCTATAACAATAAAGGCGAGCGTTTCATGGAAAAATACGCGCCAGAAAAACTGGAGCTTGCACCCCGCGACGTGGTGGCACGCGCTATTATGAACGAAATCCGTGAGGGACGCGGTGTAGGCCCTGACGGCATGGCGGTCTATCTGGATTTGACACATTTAGGTGAAGCGAAAATCATGGA
>WGBB01000253.1 GCA_015494505.1 Nitratiruptor sp.
CCGAATCGAAATAGACCTCGCCCGTGCGCGTCACCATCGCATAGATAGAGTAGATGTAGGTCAGCGTCGCACCGGTGGCTACCAAAAAGTCCATATTGATAAAGCGGTTTTTGAGCCCATAGTATGCACCGCGAAAAAAGACCCAGCCGCTATAAAAAAGTGTCGGTGTCGCAAGAGCGAACTCCGCGATATTGAGGATATTTTTGATATCACTACGCATTCCGGTAAAAAAACCCACATACTGCGCGATGGCAATCCACATAATGTTCATCGTGGCAAACACCGCCACGAGAATGCGCGCGTAGTAATCACGGCGCTGCTTGGCGGCGCGCTCCTCTTGGAGCGCCGGGTCGTAAGGATAGGCGTTGTAACCGATGGAGCGGATCGTTTCGATGATTTTGGATAGCTTCACTACACTTGGGTCCCACACCACCTTGGCCTTGTGGTTGGTGTAGTTGATAGAAGCTTCGATGACGCCTGGAAGTTTGTGGAGCACCTTTTCATTGAGCCACACACAAGCGGAGCAGTGAATCCCCTCGATGATGAGATGGATCTCATAGAGCCCATCGTCACGCACCTTCACGTAACGCTTGGTAAAGCCCTCTAAGTCGAACTTCTCGAGATCTTCTAAACTCTGCTGCGCAGGTGCGAGTTTCGTATCACCTAATTTATCGTAAAAGCTATCGAGGCCTTCCGATTTGAGCAGATGGTAGACTCCTTGGCACCCTTTGCAACAAAAGTAGCGCTCGCCGTCCTTGATCATCACCTCTTCATCGAACTCCAAATGGCAGTGGTCGCACTTTACTTTCGACAAAAAACACCCCTCTTGCGATCTTTATAGATTTTCGTATGCTCTTCTACGATGCCGTGCATCGCGATGTAGACTCCGTCGCTTGGAAAATAGAGCGCTTTTGCGATAGCCAAAGAGAGATTCGCGCTCGCCTCGGCCTTGTCGATACTGTATGGCACCATCGCTCCGGTAAAGACAATGCAGCGGTCTTGAATACGCTCGGCCACATACGCAGCACTCACATCCATCGTGTCGGTGCCGTGGACGATAACCACCCTTTTGGCCTTCGAAGCCTCGATAGCCTCTACGAGTGCGGCTCTATCCTTCTCGTCAAATTCTAAGCTATCTTTGTAAATGAGTCCCCGCACCGGCAAAGGCAACTGCATCGCAGCCAGTATCTCCTCCACTGCCCTATTATCCCGAGGGACCACGAGCTTGCCGCATACTGGGTCATATCTTTTATTAAAGGTTCCACCACTATTGAGTATAATCACGCCAAACCTTTCAAGGACGCCGAATGGATGCACTTATTATATATGTTTTGCTCTTAGCGTTTTTTGAACTCTACGAATCTAGCTGGCAAAGCGCACCAACATTAGGTGGAATGCTCCACAATATCTATACTCGCTACGAACGCAGCGTCTTTTACCTCATCCTCTCGCATCCCAGCTTCATCTACGTGCTCTATCTCGGCATCAAGTACGACCTGGCCAATTTCTGGTTTCTCTCCATTCTCTTTTTCAAATTTTTAGACATCTCCTTCAAACTCGTCATCGCCCAAAAGATGCAGCAGCGTCGCCTCGCAGAAGTGATGCCTCTGCCGTTAGAGACTCCCATCCAAAAATGGATGGCCTATCTCAATGTGGTGCTCTACCCGGCTCTGCTCTACATAGCCTTTTTGCAAGGATAATCTTGACATCTTGTGCAAAATGCTCTATAATTCTACTCACAATTTGAAGGCAACCTACCTAACCTTCCCGATTCCGGATTAGCTCAGCGGTAGAGCAACCGGCTGTTAACCGGTTGGTCGCAGGTTCGAATCCTGCATCCGGAGCCACTTTTTCTCTTCATTAGCATTCATCCCTCTTATAGATATTTATATTCAATCTCCCGGCAATACGGCAATATTTTATTGTTTGTTTTCCAGTTCATTTGCAGTGCTTGGATGGATTGATTTGCGTGATTATAAGAAGGTACTTGATAAATGAGGAATGTGGTGCGGACGAGAGGACTCGAACCTCCACGGGATCGCTCCCACCAGATCCTGAATCTGGCGCGTCTACCAATTCCGCCACGTCCGCGTAGCAGCAGCGTTATTATACCCAAACTTAGAAATCTTTCAAAGAGATTTTTGTATTATATGAA